>JAESQP010000027.1 GCA_016765075.1 Gammaproteobacteria bacterium | reverse complement strand
GCCCCCACGCTTTCGCGGGGACAGACTCTAAGTGGAATGCGCTAGCATTACTAAGGAAATACTCTTAGAGCAGCAAGACTGTCGGCGAGGAAAGGGAATATTTCAGGAAAAAAGATAGTGCCTCATGAATTGACCAGAGGCTCCCTAAAATAATCATCACCCCCATCAACAAACTTCCAGCCAAACAGTTCTGAAAAAAATGATTTTGTTTGCTTTAGATCTGAGGCGGGTAGCTCTACATAATCGATGCAGTTTTCTTTTTTCATTGCTTAAGGCGGGTATTTTACAAAAACTAGTCCGGCCAGCAGCGTGATGACAAAATAAGTGATGATGCGCTTTTTGCGGCAGGTGCGGCTTTACGCGGACTGGCTTTAGCCTTTGCGCGAGGCTTGGCTGCGGGTGTTTTAGTGGTAGTGTCAGCGGTTTGTTGTGTTTTAGCGCGGCGCAGACTCTGGGTGAGTTTAGAACCAGTCTTTGAGTCAGTCATAGTATCTCCTTAATGAGTTCATCAATTTCTTCTGCTGCGGCCGCACCGCGCTTACCCATACAGTAAACACTGGCGCCTTCTATTGCCGCGTTGCGGTATATAGCACGGCGACGTATACCATTTTTAAGTGCGGGAATATCGAATTCTGCTAATGCTTGTTGCATGGCATTAGACAAGGCACTGCGTGGCTCTAGTTGGTTGACGACGATATGGGCCGTTAATCCACGGTTACGCATCTTGGCTTGTTTTATGAAATCAACTAAGCGGATACTGGCCCATAAATCTACGGGGGATGGCAATACCGGGATTAATACCGTATCGGCTGCCGACAGTGCTAGCGACATCGTCTCGGTCTCAAGTGTTGGTGGGCAATCAAGCACGAGAAAATCGTAGTCTTGACTGAAGCGCTGCACCTCACGCGCTAAACTGCCGCCGATGGCAATGACTGAAACCGGGAATTGTCGCTCTTCGGCCGCCAAGCTACTCCACTGCCCTGCTGAACCTTGTGGATCAGCATCGATCACGAGCACTCGACCGTGTTTCGCCAAGCCTACAGCGAAATTCATACTGAGCGTGGTTTTTCCGGTACCGCCTTTTTGATTTGCTATTGCAAAAACACGCGCTGACATGCTGTGTTCCTAACGCTATTTGGAGTCAATTCCTGTGTAATTCTAGCACGGAGCGGAGGCTTCCGCTAAGAGATGGTGGGATTAAAATCTTACCCTCTCTTACATAGCTCAAATTGTTGATACATTGATGGCTATCTATCTTTTATATTGAACATCAGAATACCTGTTAGGCACATAATCGGGTAATCTATAGCTTGATTACCGGATTAATTTAATTCTCATGCATCGACAAAAAGTCCTTGAATTACTCGACAACTACAAGACGCCGTATATGGAAGAAGCGGCGATGGTGCAGCGTGCGCGACGTTTTGCCGAGCAGCATCCCAACTGTTTTGAGCGTATAGAAGAAGGACATTTTACTGGCTCTGCATGGGTGCTTAACCCTGCTCATTCGCATACGCTGATGCTGCACCACCGTAAATTGGATCTTTGGCTGCAACCTGGCGGCCATGCTGATGGCGACCCTGACATTACGCGTGTAGTGTTGAATGAAGTGGCCGAAGAAGCGGGGGTGAATCTCGACCATATAAAGCTGGTCGATGACAATATCTTTGATGTCGATATCCATGTTATTCACGCCAATGAACATGATCCGCGCCATCAGCATTTCGATATTCGTTTTCTGGTTGAAATCGACGACTCACTGGATTTGCCCGGCAACGAGGAATCACATCAAATTGGCTGGGTCGCGCTAGCTAATGTGCCGCAATTTAATCATGCGCGCTCTTTTTATCGCATGGTGCAAAAGACCAGAAGGATACTGGCTTAAAGCTCTATTTCTAAATATTTAAAATTTTAGATTTAGTTTAGGTGTTAAAAAGCCCTCTGCTATATCAAAATCAGGGGGGATTAGTATTATTTAGTGGTAAGAAGATTTTGTCTGGTGCGTATAGCAAATCTGCCATCACCAAGAAGAATATGCACCGTTGAGGCTAACAATAAAAATATTGGATATTCCCAACCCCCGCCTTCATTGGTAAATAACCAGCCGTTAGGAAAGTGTGTCCACGCAGCAACAAACATAACGGGCATCAATACTGCCGAAACATATCGACCATAAAATCCGATCAAAATCATTATGCCGCCGATAAGCTCAAACAAAAATACGGGGTATGCCATAAATACAGGTATGCCTTGAGTTCCAAGCCATGTTGAAAAGCCCGGAATTGTAAACACAAACCACTTCAAGAGTGCATGTGATATCCACATTACTCCCAATCCTAAGCGTAAAAGTAATGCAGCATCTGGCCCAAATCTGTCGTCTATAGAAGTCATCAATACATCACATTGCTGATTCGGTGGGGAAATTAGCTTCAAGCCAGTGTTTTTTACCTTCCACATACTCATAGGCATTTGTGTATCCCATCTGTAGCAATGTGTCCGTTGCTATTTTCGAGTTTTTACACTCTATACTGGCACAGTACACAACAAGAAGAGCGTCCTTGTCTGTCAGTAACTCTGGTACTTTTTGCTGTATCTCATCATGTGGAATATTCAAAGCTGACGGTAGGTGCTCAGAGTCAAAGTATTTTTTGGGCAGTGCCTCAATAATTATCATTGGTACATTGTTATCAAGGTTCTCTTTAATTTGTTCGCGAGTAATTATGCGGCTCATATTCATTCTCCTGCTCTTTTAGTGGTTGTAAATGCAACCAAATAAAGGCTACCTTAATATGATTGTAATTGCAACAATTTTGAGATAGTCTTTGAAAATGAATAAAAAAATAGATAAAGAAGCCGTACAAGCTTGGATACAATTACACCGAGCACATCGACTATTGATAGAAAGGGTAGAAAGTTCCCTTAAAAGTGGCGGATTACCGCCTCTCGCTTGGTACGATGTCCTTCTGGAACTAAATAGAGAAAAATCCATTGGGCTGCGTCAATATGAAATTGGTGAAAAAATATTGTTGAGCAAACATAATCTTTCGCGCTTGATCGACAGGTTGGAGAAAAATCATCTTGTTGCGCGCTATGCGTGTACTGAGGATGGTCGCGGAAATAGAGTAAAAATTACTGGCGAAGGTATAAAAAAAATGAAAAAAATGTGGCCTGTATATAGTCAGTCTATACAAGAAAATTTCGGGGTTAAACTGGATTCTTCAGAATTACTAAAACTGAGGCAGGTTCTGAAAAAGTTGCAGTTCGAAACTAAAACACTTAACAAATAGCGCCAACGGGCAGGTTAAAGTGGTGATAGCTAGCCCTATTCATAGAGTCAATCGCCCAACAACAAACCGGTTTCTTCTTTCTCACCATAAGCATTAAAACAACGCTTTGTTACGCCAACTTACATTGTCTAAGCTACTCACTATTTATGCTATGGGCTAGCCTTCTCTACTCGCGCATGAGCGTTGAACAATTCCTGCAACCGAAAGCAGTAAAGCAACTTGTTCTGTGTCAGCCAACTCTTCGCTGCAGTTATAGGCCAATATGACACCGTCACGCATCTCGATATAAAACTGGGGATGCTGCATCAAGAAACTCTGCAACTCATCTGAAACATAGGTCGATGCATCAACATTGTCGCTAGTATAAAGGCGATATTCGCTGCTCGAATCAGTCTTACCTATCAATACCTTGCTGTTGTAGCCAGTTAAGTAGCGTTCCAGGTAATGTCCAGGCGCGATAACAAAATCAGGTACATTAGCCATAACGCAGTTAGCAGTAACCAGGGTACGCCAATGCTTAGAATAATAATTTGGTGCTGAGGTATGACTATAATCAAACAATCTGACTTTACAACCATCATACTCACCCTGCATGACGTTACTTTCTTCTTTATCTGAACCCCGGCGCAAATAAATAAAGTCTTCTTTATTTAGAGTGTTGGTGATTTCAGCATTAAACGTTAAACCCTGCTGGGCAGCAATTTTTTCCATCGCCAGCTCACGCGTAGTGCGCCTTGCTTCTTCTTTAACAAGAATGGCATCTTGCATACGGGCAGATAAGGGATGCTTGGTGAACTGATGAAAATTCTCTAGCCCTAATACCTCACATGGGCGTTTATCACGCACACATTCTTCTTGAAACTGGTGCAGATATTCCATACCCGTATGGTCAATGATATGACTTGATTCGGTAATGGTCAGTGTCACCCCTTCGTTATTAGGCAAGTTGTCAAGAATTTTATCCAAAGGTAACAAATTAAAACAGACGACAGATGACAGCGACAGCTCATGGTGCACCTTGCCATCACGCTCTGATTTTTCGTATTTAATAACCGGGTCAGCAAACAACGTCTTGAAATTTTTCCACAGAAAAACTAATGATTGTGTAGCGGTTAAACGACCATTCAAAATAAAGCGAAATGACGGGGTCAACAGATACAACAGTATGATAATTTCTGCCGCTATACCAATCAAAATACCAATTAACAAATCGGTCGCCAATACCGCTATCACGGTGATTATGAAAACAATCATTTGATCACGGCCAATAGAGTAGGTCTTGGTGAACACCTTATATTCACAAAGCTTCCAACCGACATAGATCAGTATCGACGCAATGGCTGCTAGCGGCACAAGCGAAATAATATCAGTGGCTATAAACAAGAAAATGAGCAGGAATATGGCGTTATAAAAGTTTGCCCATAGGGTACGGCCACCGGCATCGATATTGGTGCGACTTTTAATTCCACCAGGAATGATCGTCAAACCACCGAAAAGACTCGACGCTGTGTTTGATACACCCATCGCACGTAAGGTAACGTTTGGATCGGACTTGCGCTGAAACGGATCGATTTTATCGACCGCCTTAATCGTCGCTAATGATTCAACACCATCAATCAAGGTCAAGGTAATCACCACCACCAAGATGCTCCAATACAAATCGGGGTTGCTGAACACGCCACTAAAGTCCGGCAGTGTAATGCCGCCTTCGAGGATATTTTCAGGCATGGTGATTAGATATTTCGCATCAAGACCAAACGCAGAGGCCATGATTATTCCAAGAATCGTCACTACCAGCGGCGCAGGCACCTTGCGCATCCATGTATATTTGGATTTATTAAGATAAAAAATCAAAAACAAAGTAATAATGCCAATGGCAAATACCTGCCACTGGATCTGTAAAAATGCCCCGGGTAATTTACTCGCGGTCGCCAACATGCTCTTCGCCGCCGGCACATCTGCCCCTATTAACGCCGGTATCTGTTTAATAATAATAATCAGCCCGATGGCGGCCAGCATTGCTTCAACCACCGTCACCGGTAGAAAAATTGCAAACCGGCCCGCATTCATAAAGGCGAGCACGATTTGCACCAGTCCTGTTAAACAAATTGCCACCAGGAGCAGGGGATAACCAACGGCTAAATCACCGCCACCCAATACCAACATGCCGGACAACAGCGCCGGCGCCAGACCAGCAGCAGGGCCACTGATGGTAACATAAGCGCCACCGAGGAAAGGGAAAATCAAACCAGCGATAATTGCCGAAACCAGGCCTGTGACAGGCGGCGCACCGGAGGCAATGGCAATACCCAGAGAAAGCGGTAATGAAACCAGCGCGACCTGCATACCTGCCAGCAAATCATAGCGCCAATGTTTTAACCCTTTTAAGCCATTTTGTGGTGCTTCAGTCATTATCATTACCTACATAATTAACTAATATTTTTTATGTTGTCTTACCTTGCAGTATTAAATTCCAGATAAGTTCTCTATTGCGCTAATCGCTGCTTGTGCGGCAGCGTCAATATCGGCTTCTTTCCCTGAT
>JAESQP010000026.1 GCA_016765075.1 Gammaproteobacteria bacterium | reverse complement strand
GCAAGGACTGCGCCCCGCAGGAAGTGCCCCCACGCCTTCGCGGGGGCAGGCTCTTGGGGTGCAACGCAGTAATCGCGTATTTAATGGCTTCCCTTCGGGCGAGACGAAAGCGGCCATCTGGGGTGTTGCTCCCTCTTGAGGTAGAATGGCTACCCCTGCGAGGGCGCGCCTACCATCTGACCGCTTTCGTCTCGTCTTAATAGGCATACTATTCAGGACACTGCACTAACATGACGTCGAACGATATCAAGTAACTCGTCACGACTAAATGGTTTAACTAAATAATCATCGGCTTTGACAACTCGGCTGCGCGCACGGTCAAACACACTATTTTTCGCTGACAATAACACTACAGAGGTCTCACAATAAGCATCATTTTGTTTGATCAACACGCAAGCCTGATAACCATCAAGCCGTGGCATATTAATATCGAGAAAGACCAAATCAGGTTTTTCATCAACTATCTTCGCCAAAACATCAAAACCATCTTCAGCAGTAACCACACGACAGCCAGCAGCACCTAACAAAGCCACCACAACATGCCTAATAGTTTGGCTATCATCGGCGATCACTATGGTAACTCCGTCGAACGGCCTTATTTCATCGGTCATCAAAACTGCGCCTAAATGCTATTTTATAGCGTTATCGTGGTACTAGTCACAACACATTTCATATGCCAGACAGTAAATTTCCAGTAAATTACAAGGCTTTTCATAGTGTTACGACCATTGCGATACGTACAAATCACCTGTGTCTTACGCTCCAGACAAGTGAGTACTAATACGGCATATCAGCTACACTATCGGCCAATCATCACTGGATCGTGAACAATGAGCATAAAAAACCTGCATGCGGTGCCCAATTTGACCCCCCATTTAACGACAGCGCTGACCGGCCCACTACACAAGATCGAACAACACTTGCTGGACCAGCAGCCATCTATAGAGACCTGGTTTCGCAATCAATGGCGTAAAACACCAGCGCCCTTTTATGCCTCGGTCGATCTGCGTAATGCAGGCTTTAAATTAGCCCCGGTTGACACCAATTTGTTTCCGGCAGGGTTCAATAACCTCAATCCAGCATTTATGCCCTTATGTATCCAGGCTGCTCAATCAGCGCTTGAAGGCATCTGCCCTGACGCCAACCAGGTGTTAATCATCCCTGAGAGTCACACGCGCAATAATACCTACTTTGAAAGTTTGTCCATGCTGCAAGAAATTCTAACCAAAGCTGGCTATTTAACCAAGATTGGCTCGCTGAACCCAGAAATAAAATCTGTGCAGACGCAGCAATTACCATCGGGCCAACAACTGACACTATATCCGCTGATCCGCAACGGCAATAGCATTGGTGTTAGCGGTTTCGACCCCTGTGTCGTGTTGCTCAATAACGATCTTTCTAACGGCACGCCAGAAATTCTCGACAATATTGAGCAAACCATTATTCCGCCTATGCGCTCAGGTTGGGCCCACCGGCTTAAATCGGGTCATTTTGGCCATTATCAGCAAGTCGCCGAGCAATTTGCCGAGCAAATCGACATCGACCCTTGGTTGATCAATCCGTTATTTACCACCTGTGGCGAAATTAATTTTATGAAACGCGAAGGCGAAGATTGTATCGCCCATAACGTTGGCAGTCTGCTTGCTGCTATTCAAGCCAAATACGATGAATATGGCATCAAAGAAGCCCCCTTCATCATCGTTAAGGCCGATGCCGGTACCTATGGCATGGGTATTATGACCATCCATTCGGTCGAACAAGCGCGCGAACTCAACCGTAAGCAACGCACGAAAATGTCAAAAACCAAGGGTGGGCAGTCTGTCTCAAAAGTAATATTGCAGGAAGGCGTCTACACCTTTGAAAGCTGGGGCGATGATCAAGCCGTCGCTGAGCCGGTAGTTTACATGCTCGATCATTTTGTCGTCGGGGGGTTTTATCGTGTTCATACGGAGCGTGGTCGCACCGAAAACCTTAATGCACCAGGCATGCATTTTGAACCGCTGGCTTTTGCCGAACCCTGCAATTCTCCTAACGCAAAAATGTCTCCTGATGCTTGCCCTAATCGATTCTACGCCTATGGTGTGATCGCTCGACTCGCCTTGCTTGCTGCAGCACGTGAGCTTGATGAATTAAAACGTGATGGCAGTTAAACCCTAAGGAATCCCTAATAATGCGCTATCGCCTTGGTGTCATCATGGATCCCATTGACTCAATCATCCCCGCCAAAGACAGTACGCTGGCCATGTTGCTTGAAGCGCAAGCGCGTGGCTATGAGCTGCATTATATGGAACAAAATGACATCTCGATACGTGACGGGATCAGCTATGGCAATAGTCGAACATTAGCTGTCACCGACGACGGTCAATCCTGGTTTCAACTTGGCGACACAAACAAGCAAGCTCTGCATAAGCTTGATGTCATTCTCATGCGCAAAGACCCACCCTTTGATATGGAATATGTCTATACCACTTATGCCCTGGATCTGGCCGAACAAAAAGGTTGCTTAATAATTAACAAACCGCAAAGCTTGCGTGATGTGAACGAGAAGCTTTTCATTTCGTGGTTTCCACAATGCTGCGCACCCACATTGATCTGCCGAAATCGCCAACAGCTACGCGATTTTATTGATGAGCAAAAAAATATTGTCGTCAAACCATTAGACGGTATGGGTGGAGAATCGGTATTTCGCACTGCGATTGATGACCCTAATAAATCCGTCATCATCGACACCATCACCCACAATGGCTCACGCAGCGTGATGGCGCAGCGTTTTATTGCTGAAATCAGCGCCGGTGACAAACGTATTCTTATGATTGATGGCGAGCCCATTGCTTATGCGCTGGCACGCATTCCAGCCAAAGGTGAAAGCCGTGGCAACCTGGCGGCAGGCGGCATAGGCAAAGGCGTTGAGCTCAGCGAACGTGATCGCTGGATCTGCCAACAAGTAGGCTCAGAATTACGCCAACGCGGCCTAGTCTTTGTTGGACTAGACGTCATTGGCGACTACCTAACTGAAATTAATGTCACTAGCCCAACCTGTATTCGTCAGCTTGATAAGCGCTACAATCTCAATATTAGCGCGACCTTATTTGATGCCATTGAACGTAAACTCAACTAAACGTTTTCGCCACGTATTCCCCCTCAAGGGGAGACAAAACCGAGCTTTGCCGTATTTCCTCGCGTTAATAGACAAAACACGCAGCACCAGTGTATTGCTGATATCACTTATGTTAGTTGTAATAACTGCCTGTAGCAATAAAGATGATATACCCATCTATCGCAATCAAATTCTCGCTTTTGGCACGATAGTCGAACTCACCTTATTTGATACCGATGAAATACAGGGTGAAAAGCTCAGCAGCGAGATTCGCTTGATGATGGAGGATTTTCATCAGCAATGGCATGCCTGGCAAGATGGCCCGCTGACCAAACTCAATCACGCACTCAGTCAAGCAGGGCAAGGCAGCCCAAGAGCAAGTATCGAACTCACCCCAGATGACGCAAAACTCATCGCACAATCCCTATCACTGGCAAAAATGAGTGAAGGCTTGTTTCACCCACTATTAGGTGACTTGATATCCATATGGGGCTTTCACAGCGACGAGCTACTGCAATCACCACCAAACGATCAAATCGTTGCCAATATTGTCAACACATTGCCAGCACTGAATCAGATTAATATCAATGAAAATATCCTCAGCAATAACAGTGGCCAAACCATACACTTTGATCTGGGTGGTTTTGCCAAAGGCGTCATTATTGATCGCAGTATCGAATATCTGCGTCAGCGCGGTGTCAATAACGCCATTATCAACGCTGGCGGTGACCTGCGCGCCATTGGCTCAGCTGGCGAACGTCCTTGGCGTATCGGCATACGTCATCCGCGTGACCTAGGCGTCTTTGCATCGATTACTATTCGACAAGACGAGTCGGTGTTTACCTCGGGCGACTATGAACGTTATTTTCAATACAAGGACAAACGTTATCACCACATCATTGACCCGCGCACTGGCTATCCTGCCGAGTCGATCGCCTCAGTCACGGTTGTGCACAATGATAGCGCCACAGCCGATGCCGCCGCAACTGCATTATTTATCGCCGGAAAACAGCATTGGCCGCGCATTGCTAAATCGATGGGAATAAAACATGTCATGATCATCGACCAAGACAACAAGGTTTATATAACACCTGAACTTGCGCAACGCATGAAGTATGAAGTGTCACCCGCGCCCACTGTAGAAATTCACACACTACCGTGACTCGCCTTGATCTACTTATTATAGTTATCACGCTGGCTGCGCTACCCTTGCTCTATTGGCAATTATGGGGGGCGAATTATCGCGGCACCGAAGTCAAAATATTCGTTGCCGACCAAACACCACGGCGCTTTTCCTTGCTGCGTGATCAAACACTCACCATCAACGGCAAACTTGGCGATAGCATTATTAGCATCAAGAATGGTAAAACCGCTTTTATCGAATCACCGTGCCCCAATAAACAATGCATTCACAGCGGCTGGCTACAGCGTAATGGCGATACCACAGCATGCCTGCCCAACCGCATTACTCTGAGCGTTATCGGCGAGGGTGTTGCGCGCTTTGACAGTATTAATTTTTAGCGACCACCAACCATTACATTGCCAACAGATGTGAACACAAGCCCTGTAAAAATAACTATCGGCAGCGAGCGCCAAGACCACATCATTGCCTGGTTTACCGCTTTGGCCATCGCTATTCACGTGTTAGAAAGTGCAATACCCAGCCCTATTCCGGGCGT
>JAESQP010000025.1 GCA_016765075.1 Gammaproteobacteria bacterium | reverse complement strand
TTGACGGCTATATGGACCTTCTGCGCAGCGCACACAATGTAGGCAACCTCTCATCCGTCATGTGTAAATCGTTGATCAGCATCGACTGGCAAGGTTATGTCTATGACTGTGACTTTAACCAGATGCTTGATCTGCCGCTGACTAATGAGCAACAGCACACGCATATTACCGACCTGATGAATGTCGATATTAAAGGTCGAAATATCATTGTAAAAAATCACTGCTATGGTTGTACTGCCGGACAAGGTAGCAGTTGTGGTGGCGCACTCGACGCTGCTTAATATTTGCCCTGACAGTTTTATAGATAATCTGGAGTTTTAATCATGAATATGCAGTCTGCCGTTCTCACCACCTATTCTGAGGGCGCCAAAGAAGTCCAGGCTGAACTCTGCTGCCCCGTCGATTACGACACCAGCCTGTTAAAAATGCTACCACAAGAAATCGTTGAAAAAGACTACGGCTGCGGCGACCCGTCACGTTATGTGCTCGAAGGCGATACCGTACTTGACCTCGGTAGCGGTGGCGGCAAAATCTGCTATATGGCTGCTCACCTTGCCGGAGAAAAAGGCCAGGTAATTGGTGTCGATATGAACGATGACATGCTTGCTCTGGCCAGAAAATACCAAAGCGAAATGGCTGAAAAAATCGGTGGTGACCGTGTTCGCTTTGTTAAAGGTCATATCCAAGATCTCGCGTTAGATCTTGATGCGCTCGATCAGTACCTCAGCAAAAATCCAACTAACAGTGTCAATGCCTATCATGACATGCTTGCTTGGCAAGCCAAGCAACGCAATGAATCACCGCTTATTGCCGATAACAGCGTTGACCTGGTGATTTCCAACTGTGTTTTAAATCTGGTTAGCGACGCCGAAAAGACACAGCTCATTAACGAGGTTTTTCGTGTACTGAAACCAGGTGGCCGTATCGCCATGTCTGATATTGTCAGCGATGAATACGTACCAGATCATCTCAAAGCCGACGCAAAATTATGGAGCGGCTGCATCTCCGGTGCCTTTCAGGAACAAGAATTTGCCGAGGTCTTTATCGACGCTGGCTTTGTCGGTGCTTGCTATGACAAATGGGATACCACACCCTGGCAAACTGTTGAGGGCATCGAGTTTCGTTCGGTAACACTGACTGCTAGCAAGCCACTGGCCAGTGATGCGGCGAGCAATGGCGATAAAACGCATGAGTTAATCTACCAAGGCCCGTTTGCAGAAACCTGTGATGACTACGGCAACCTCTTTATGCGTGGCGAAAAAACCAAGGTTGATGCACAAAGTTATGCAGCATTAGTGAGCGGCGCTTACCAAAATCAGTTTACTGATTGTAACGCGCAAAACGCTGATTGTTGCGCGCCAGCGGCGAATGAAAAAAACAGTTGCTGCTAAGCACAACATTTAGTCATCACTATTACTATGCGTATCGCTGTTATTATTCCTTGCCTGAACGAAGCGGCTCATATCACAGCAACACTTACGCCCTTACAAGCACTGCGTCAAAACGACCACGAGATTATTGTTGTCGATGGCCAAAGTGATGACAACACAGCGGCATTGGCTGCGCCATTAGCTAACCAGGTAATAAGCTGTCCGCATGGCAGAGCTCAACAAATGAATTATGGTGCGCAACTGGCTGATGCTGATGTATTGCTTTTTTTGCATGCCGACACCCAATTACCACAAGGTGCTGACAAACTCATTGTCGATCAGCTATCTCAATCAAGCCGACAATGGGGTTACTTTGGTGTGCGTCTTGGCGGCAACCAATTCTGGCTACGTCTTGTCGAATTTATGATGAACCAACGCTCACGCCTTAGTGCTATCGCTACCGGCGACCAGGCCATATTCGTGCAACGTGCGTTATTTGAAAAAGTCGGTGGCTTCCCAAACATTGCATTGATGGAAGATATCGGCCTTAGCAAACAACTGAAACACTATTCAAAACCCATACGCCTCTCTGACAAAGTTATTACATCAAGTCGCCGTTGGGAAGAACAAGGTATTTGGCGCACGATACTGCTCATGTGGCGATTACGGCTGGCTTATTTTTTTGGCGCTGACCCGCAAGACCTTAAACGCCAATACGACAGTTAAAGCACTGTTTTTTATTGCCGCCCATGTCTACCTCTTTACCAACAGCCAACCAGGCCACCATTATTATTTTTGCCAAAGCGCCCGTAGCAGGTAAAGTCAAAACACGTCTCACTACGCAGCTCAGCCCAACCGAGGCGGCACAACTTCATCAACAACTTGTCTTCCACACACTAAACATGGCAACAGAGAAGTCTATTGCTAACGTCGAATTATGGTGTGCTCCCGACTGTTCACATGCTTTTTTTCAGCATTGCCGCGAAACATATGCACTATCACTGCATCAACAGCTTGGTAACAACCTAGGGCAACGCATGCATCATGCGGTAGAAAACGTGCTAACACGAAGTCAATGCTGCCTTATTATTGGCACAGATTGTCCTGAGCTGAATCATCAACACTTTGCTGATACTTTTGCTTCATTAGGCGCTGGACATGATTGCGTCATTACACCGGCAACAGACGGCGGCTATGTCATGCTCGGTCTTGGACAAAACAACGCGCTATTGTTTGAAGACATCCGATGGGGTGAGGAATCGGTTTATGAAGAAACTGTCGTTCGACTTAAATCACTCTCCTGGCGCTGGCAAGAAAAATCCGCACTCAATGATATCGACCACCCTCACGATCTCGCTCTGCTAGCAGGCATTACTTTGCCTGACCCCGCCTTGCCCTAGCACAACCCCTTCAAGTGAGGCGCCATGCAGCTTGATTTTTAGCTGCAATCAATTATAGTAACCGCCTCAAGTTTACTTCTGGTGCTTTGCTCGTTCATCACGATCAAAGTTAAACGGGAAGTCGGTGAACCTAACTAAAAATAGGTAATTCCGACACTGCCCCCGCAACGGTAAGCGAGTTACTTAGGCAATATGTCACTGTGCACCAGTGTAGTATCTCATACTGAATACAGAGAGACGCTACACTAGCATGGGAAGGCGCCTAAAGTTTATACACTCGCAAGTCCGGAGACCGGCCCGAAGTTATTCGTCAGCGACTGTTGCGGAGGGCAACAACAAGCGATAGAGCCTCTCTTTCGTACTTGTTTCCTTCGCGCCAAAACCATGCACGGGTGTGCGCATAAGGAAACAAGAAACATG
>JAESQP010000024.1 GCA_016765075.1 Gammaproteobacteria bacterium | reverse complement strand
GCTATGTTACCGACCTCGGCCGCGCTTATTTAAGCGCGTTGTCGCAAGAAGAATTGGCTGAAGTTGAAATATTTAGTTGCGGGCCTCATCCGATGT
Source organism: Gammaproteobacteria bacterium (assembly GCA_016765075.1). Taxonomy (NCBI): domain Bacteria; kingdom Pseudomonadati; phylum Pseudomonadota; class Gammaproteobacteria; species Gammaproteobacteria bacterium. The sequence goes on along the minus strand of JAESQP010000024.1, from coordinate 5,950 downwards.
TAGAAGCTTGCGCCAGGCTGGCACAAGAGTTTTCTCTTGATTGCCAGGTATCACTAGAAGAGTATATGGCTTGCGCGGTGGGCGGTTGTGCCGGCTGTGTCGTCGAAGTACAAACCGATACCGGCCCAGCCATGAAACGAGTCTGCGTCGATGGCCCGATCTTTAAGGCAAACCAGGTCTTTCCAGAAACTGCCCTCAGCTAAAACCCAAGGTCTGTTGACGTTTCATTTTCAATCCGGCTGGGGGCGCTTTTTTCGCCCAACAAGGCGGAGCGAGCGCCGTGTAGTTGCACTACATAAGCGACTGGCAACGCAGTGGGGTGAAAAAAGCGTCCCAGCCCTATGGGTTGCACATTCAATACCGCCACTCGGCGTTGCACCCCGAGGGCACGTAGCTCGTTGCTTATTTGCAACCAGCAAACAGCGCGCCTCGCGCCTGGATTGGCGGTATTGAAGGCGCAACAGTGATGAAAATGAATCCTCAACAGACCCTAATGTCTGATACTGCCTTGCTCGCGCTCGAAGATGGCTCCGTTTTTATTGGCGAGTCGCTTGGTGCGAAGGGTTATAGCGTTGGTGAAGTCGTGTTTAATACGGCTATGACCGGTTATCAGGAGATCCTGACAGATCCTTCCTATGCTAAGCAATTGGTTACCCTAACCTATCCGCATATCGGTAACACTGGCGTCAATAGTGAAGATATTGAGTCGAATGCTATTCATGCAGCGGGCTTAATTGTGCGTGACGTGCCGTTAACACATAGTTGTTGGCGTCAAGAAGGTGATTTGCGTGGCTATTTGCGTGATGCAGGTATTGTTGCCATTGCCGATATTGACACTCGTAAATTGACACGCATACTGCGAGAAAAAGGGGCACAGAGCGGCTGCCTCATGGCAGGCTCTGATACCGATATTGATAAAGCACTCGCCTTGGCGCGTGGCTTTCCTGGCCTAAAAGGCATGGACTTGGCGCAGACGGTAACGACTCGCGAGCCTTATCAATGGCATAATACGGTTTGGCGTCTGAATGACTCTCCTATTAGTGCCAGGCCTGGGAAACAGTACCGTGTTGCTGTCTACGATTTTGGTATCAAACACAATATTCTTCGTTTGCTGGTTGATCGTGGATGTGACGTTACAGTGTATCCTGCAAAAACACCGGCGCAGACCATACTGGCGAGCAAACCCGATGGTGTCTTTTTATCCAACGGTCCGGGCGACCCTGAGCCTTGCGGCTATGCTATCGAGGCGATCAAAGAAATTATAGAAACTAATATTCCCGTGTTTGGTATTTGTCTTGGCCATCAACTACTGGGGCTGGCAAGCGGTGCTAAAACAGAAAAAATGAAATTTGGGCACCATGGCGCCAATCACCCAGTGCAAGACCTAACTAATGATAAGGTGATGATTACCAGCCAAAACCATGGCTTTGCCGTGTCTGAGGCAAGCTTGCCTGCCAACCTTGAAGTCACGCATCGCTCATTGTTCGATGGCAGCGTGCAAGGTATTAAACGTAAGGACAAACCTGCATTTAGCTTTCAGGGGCATCCTGAAGCCAGCCCTGGCCCGCATGACGTGCAGCCTTTATTTGATCAGTTTATTGAATTGATGAAGGGCAGAGTGTAATGCCAAAACGCAACGATATTAAAACGATTCTAATCATTGGCGCAGGCCCCATTGTTATTGGCCAGGCCTGCGAGTTTGATTACTCTGGCGCCCAAGCGTGTAAAGCCCTCAAAGAAGAAGGCTATCGCGTTGTACTGGTTAACTCGAATCCTGCCACCATCATGACAGACCCCAGCATGGCTGATGCCACTTATATTGAGCCGGTCGACTGGCGTGTCGTTAAACGTATTATCGAAAAAGAACGGCCTGATGCTATTTTACCAACCATGGGTGGGCAAACTGCACTTAATTGTGCGCTTGATTTGGCTCGTAACGGCGTGCTCAAGCAATATAATGTTGAATTGATTGGTGCTAACGAAGACGCCATTGACAAAGCCGAAGACCGTGATCGTTTTCGTATGGCGATGGGTGCTATTGGTCTTGACGTGCCACGTTCTTATATTGCACATACCATGGAAGAAGTCTTGGCGTCGCACGCTGAAATTGGTTTTCCAAGCATTATTCGGCCATCGTTTACCCTTGGTGGTAGTGGTGGTGGTGTTGCCTATAATCGTCAAGAATTAACTGAAATTTGTGCCCGTGGTTTTGAATTGTCACCGACTAATGAACTGTTAATTGAAGAATCAATTATTGGTTGGAAAGAGTTTGAAATGGAAGTGGTGCGTGATAGCAAAGATAATTGTATTATTATTTGTTCTATCGAAAATTTCGACCCTATGGGGGTGCATACGGGTGATTCTATTACCGTTGCGCCAGCACAAACACTAACAGATAAAGAATACCAATTATTGCGTAACGCATCGATTGCCGTGTTGCGTGAAATTGGTGTTGACACCGGCGGGTCAAACGTTCAGTTTGCCATTAATCCCAAGGATGGTCGCCTTGTTGTCATTGAAATGAACCCGCGTGTATCACGTTCGTCTGCATTGGCATCAAAAGCGACAGGCTTTCCCATCGCCAGGGTTGCTGCCAAGCTTGCGGTGGGCTACACGCTTGACGAATTGCGTAATGACATTACCGGTGGTTTAACGCCAGCCTCGTTTGAGCCAAGCATTGATTACGTCGTCACCAAAATCCCGCGCTTTACCTTTGAGAAATTTCCGCAGGCTGACGACACTCTTAGCACACAAATGAAATCGGTCGGTGAAGTCATGGCGATGGGTCGTACCTTTCAAGAATCATTACAAAAAGCCATGCGGGGTCTGGAAATTGGCGTTAATGGTTTTGATGAACAATATGATCATTCGCAAACAGACGTGGCTGACCAAATTCGCGGTTATTTGCGCCTGCCGCGGCCGATGCGTTTATGGGTTCTTGGCGATGCCTTGCGTGCTGGTTTCTCACTGCAAGAGTTGCACGAGATCACTCATATTGATCCTTGGTTTTTGGCGCAAATTGCCGATTTGATTGCGGTTGAACAGGTGATAGCAGAAAAAAACTTACTGGACATTGATGCTAACTTATTACGTAAATTTAAGCGTAAAGGATTTTCTGATAAGCGACTTTCAAGCTTGCTTGCTTGTGAAGAAAGCGAAGTGCGTTCATTACGCGATAAGCTAAGCGTACATCCCGTATTTAAACGTGTCGATTCCTGTGCCGCAGAGTTTGCCACAACCACGGCCTATCTTTATTCATGCTATGAAGATGAATGTGAAGCAGCACCCAGTGATAAAGAAAAAATTATGATCCTGGGTGGTGGTCCAAACCGCATTGGGCAAGGTATTGAATTTGATTATTGCTGTGTTCATGCTGCTTTAGCCTTGCGTGAAGAAGGCTATGAAACCATTATGGTCAACTGTAATCCTGAAACCGTGTCGACAGACTATGACACGTCTGACAGATTGTACTTTGAACCACTGACCTTAGAAGATGTGCTGGCAGTGATTCGTGTCGAAAAGCCCAAGGGCGTTATTGTTCAGTACGGTGGTCAAACACCCTTGAATTTAGCGCGTGCGCTAACGGATACTGGCGTGCCAATTATTGGTACCTCAGCCGATGCTATAGACAAAGCGGAAGATCGCGAACATTTCCAGCATATTGTCAATGAGCTTGGTTTATTACAACCCGCTAATGCCACGGCAAGTAATGAAAAGCAAGCATTGGAGCTGGCCGAGGGTATCGGATTTCCGTTAGTGGTGCGACCATCCTATGTGTTAGGTGGTAGAGCGATGGAGGTTGTGCATGATATCAGTGATCTTGCACGTTATATGCGCGAAGCCGTTAAGGTTTCAAATGATTCACCAGTTTTATTGGATCGCTTCCTTGATGATGCGATCGAGGTGGATGTTGATGCTGTGTGCGATGGTAGTCATGTCACGATTGGTGGCATCATGCAACATATTGAACAGGCGGGTGTTCACTCAGGTGATTCAGCCTGTTCTTTACCGCCCTATAGTCTTAGCGACGATATTCAAAGCGAAATCAAACGTCAGATGCGCCAATTAGCACATGCATTAGGCGTTATTGGCTTAATGAATGCACAGTTTGCCGTTCAAGGTGATAAAGTTTATTTAATTGAAGTCAATCCACGTGCATCGCGTACAGCGCCGTTTGTATCTAAAGTCATCGGCTATTCATTGGCTAAGGTGGGTGCCTTGTGTATGGTGGGTAAGACCTTGGCGCAACAAGGTGCTGATAAAGATATCGATGCACCGTATCACGCAGTGAAAGAAGCTGTATTTCCTTTCGCTAAATTTCTCGGTGTTGACCCTTTGCTGGGGCCAGAGATGAAATCAACTGGTGAAGTTATGGGCGTTGGCCGCAGCTTCGCTGAAGCCTTTGCTAAGGCACAAATGGCCGCAGGTAATTTTCTAACAGCGGGTGGTCGTGCCTTCATTAGTGTCAGAGACGCTGATAAACAGCATGCTGTAGAGATTGGTCGCGATCTTTCCATGTTAGGTTTTGAATTGCTTGCCACCAGCGGAACAGCGAAAGCGCTTGAGCAAGTTGGCTTAACGGTTGAGACAGTATTAAAAGTAATAGAAGGACGCCCTCATGTGGTTGACAGGATAAAAAATGAAGAAATTTCCTTTATCGTTAATACCACAGAAGGAAAACAAGCCATCGCCGATTCCTATTCTATTCGGCGTGAAGCCTTACAGCACAACATCCCCTATACTACGACAATTGCTGGCGCACGTGCCAGCTGTATGGCAATGGCTAAAGGCAATAATTATAATGTCACTGCCTTACAGACATTGCATGAGGAACTGAATTAATGCAAAAAGAACCCGTTACTTTAAAAGGCGCAGAACGCTTGCGCGCAGAGTTACATCAGTTGAAGAGCGTTGATCGCCCACGTGTTATTGAATCGATAGCGACCGCACGTGAACATGGTGATTTAAAAGAAAATGCCGAATATCATGCGGCAAAAGAGCAACAAGGTTTTTTAGAAGGGCGTATTCAAGAAATCGAAGGCCGTCTTAGCCACGCCCAGATCATTGATATAGCTGCGCTTGATCCGGGTGATAAAGTTGTGTTTGGCGCCAAAGTTGTTTTAATTAATGAAGCCAATGGTGAAAAAGTGCTTTATCAGGTCGTGGGTGACTTGGAAGCGGATATCAGTAAAGGATTGCTTTCGATCAATTCGCCCGTAGCACGCGCACTTATTGGTAAAGAGGTAGGCGATATAGCCACCGTTAATGCCCCTGCTGGTGAAATTGAATACGAAATTAATTCTGTCAGCTACGATGATTAAGTATGCCTTCTAATTTTAGCCTGTCTAAGCTTAATTTAGGCGAACGTATTTTATTAACACTTTGGGTGGGCGGCACCTGGGCCATTGGCTATATCGCGACACCTGCCTTATTTAATGTGCTTGAGGCTGACCGACAATTGGCCGGCACCATTGCTGGTGAGATACTACGAGCAATCCTTAGCATTGGTTTGATATGTGGCGTGATATTGTTAATCAGTGGTGCGCTAAGTGGTTTAAGCGTTGCTTTAAAATCATGGCGTTGGTGGTTAATAGTCGCTATGATACTTCTAATATTAGTTAGTTTATTTAGTGTTCATCCAATGATCGCTGAATTAAAATTACAAAAAGAAGTTATTGATGCTGTCGAATACAAAGCCCAATTTGGCAAGCTACACGGTTTGTCGGCCATCCTTTATCTTATTCTTAGCCTCCTTGGCTTGGTTCTCATTATCTTTGGTTTGCGACGCAATTCCCTAGACAGTGATTAATAAAATGTAATGTTACCTATAAGAAAATACAATAAAACATTGATTTTTATTAATTTTATTGGTTTCGCACTAATTATACGAGGCATTGTTGATTTTTTTATGGATGAGCCCATTAACATAAAGTTGACAATTACCGGTGTC
>JAESQP010000023.1 GCA_016765075.1 Gammaproteobacteria bacterium | reverse complement strand
GGTCGTCGCAAAGAAGGTATAGGCCTTGGTGCCCATATACATCACACTGACACGAATATCGCGCTGACCAAAAGGCGTATTGCCACGGGTCAGTCCAGTATAGCCTTCAAGGCCATGACTGCTTAGCGTACGCCCTTGTTTCAATGCATTAACCTTAAGCCGCGTTTTTATAAACTCATCCGCCGCAATGCGTTTATTGATGTCTTCGGCGCTAATCTGTATTACCGCCGCACCCTGAGGCGCTTGTGCAACAATAGCGCTAGGTCGATTATCGATGCGCCAACCCTCTGGAAAAGCCAGCGCAAAACCGAGCTCAGCATGATAAAAGCTCGAACCACGGCGAATACCCTGTGCCTCACTATCGCCAAACACCATACCCTCAATCTTGCTCAAATATTCATCACGATTAATCTGGTTGGCATCGGCTGTCGCCAACGCATTGGCTCTACCAACCACCTGTTGCAAACGGGTATCGTTCTTGGGGTGTGTTGCAAACACACCGTGGTAGGCACGTGGCTCTCGGCCTTCTTTTTTGGCCAGCTCTTTATCAAAGATCTCTTGGTCTTTGAGTACCCCGATAACTTCGATCATTGCCTTGGGCTGATAACCACTGCGAGCGATATATTCAGCGCCCAGGCTATCCGCCTCTAACTCATGTTCGCGGCCATAACCGCGAACCCAGGCGCTACCAAGCAGATTAAACAGGTTTTGTGCCCCAGCACTACGCAGCGCCGGCACAAAAATAGAGCCTATCAAGTAACCCAATCCAGTTGCTTGCTGCTGGCTGAGCTGCTGCACACCATGACGCGCGGTGACATGGCCAATTTCATGGCCAAGCACAGCGGCCAATTCCGCCTCGGAATTGAGATACGCCATAATGCCGCGAGTAATATAGATATAGCCGCCAGGCAGAGCAAAAGCATTGACCTGATCGCTGTCAAGCACAGTAAAACGGTAGACTAAATCAGCGCGATGACTCTTGAGAGCAAGCTGCTCTCCCACCTGTTGCACGTAGGACTGAAGCTCAGAGTCGTCATAAAGGCCAAATTGATCAATGATTTGCTGATGCGATTGGCGACCGAGCTTAATCTCGGCAGCTTCGCTCATTAGCACAAAATCGCGCTCGCCAGTTGCCGGATTGACTGCACAACCAACCGCGACGCTGGCCAATAACAGTAGCCAACACACTCGGCAAAAAAAGGCGGGGGAGTGATCCTGAGTCATAATGCTAGCCAGCGTAGACGACAGCAGATGAATTTACACAGCGAACAAAGTACAGCGCACCCCAAAGGGCTTGCCCCCCGTGTCAAGCACGAGGCAGGCTCCGTGAAGGCGTGGGGGTAAGTGCGCGCTCACATGGCACGAATACCGCTTATTTTTTGCCGTATTTTTGGTTAAAACGGTCAACACGGCCAGCCGTATCGATAATCTTCTGCTTACCCGTATAAAATGGATGGCACTGTGAACAAATTTCAACGCTGAGATCTTGGCCCAAGGTTGAGCAAGTCTGGAATGTGTTACCACAGCTACAGGTAACGGTCATTTCTGCGTATTTAGGGTGAATATCAGCCTTCATGGTGTTTCCTTAATAGTTTCGCCGCCATCCATAAGTGCTTTATGAATACGGTTCAAAAGGGTTGGCTATGGTACGTAAAAGTGGCTGTTGCGGCAAGCTTAATTAAGCAAAAGAACCGGTAACATATTATTTTAGCGTTTCATCGACTCAAAAAACTCGGCATTGGTCTTGGTGCCCTTAAGTCGGTCAAGCAAAAACTCGATTGCCGCCAGTTCATCCATCGGATGCAAAAGCTTGCGTAGTATCCACATTTTTTGCAGCTCATCGGGCTGGGTCAAATATTCTTCACGGCGCGTACCAGAACGATTAAGGTGGATCGCTGGATAAATGCGTTTTTCGGCAATACGGCGATCAAGGTGCAACTCCATATTGCCAGTACCTTTAAACTCTTCGTAAATCACATCATCCATACGTGAGCCGGTCTCAACTAGAGCCGTCGCAATAATCGTCAAGCTACCGCCTTCTTCAATGTTACGAGCACTACCAAAGAAACGCTTAGGACGATGTAAAGCATTGGCATCAACACCACCCGTTAACACCTTACCCGACGAAGGAATCACCGTATTATAAGCACGTGCCAACCGGGTGATTGAATCAAGTAAAATAACGACATCACGCTTGTGTTCAACTAACCGTTTGGCTTTTTCCATTACCATTTCTGCCACTTGCACATGACGCGTCGCTGGCTCATCAAAGGTACTGGAGACGACTTCGCCACGCACAGAACGTTCCATCTCGGTGACTTCTTCAGGGCGCTCATCGATCAACAGAACGATGACGTAACATTCCGGGTTTTGCGTGGTAATTGAATGTGCGATGTTTTGTAACATCATGGTCTTACCCGCTTTAGGCGGTGACACAATCAGACCACGCTGGCCTTTACCAATCGGTGAAACCAGCTCAATAACGCGCGAGGTAATATCTTCGGTACTGCCATTGCCTAACTCTAATTTGAGTCTCTCATTGGCAAATAGCGGTGTCAGATTTTCAAATAAAATTTTGTTCTTGGCATTTTCTGGCAATTCAAAATTAATCTCATTAACTTTGAGCATGGCAAAATAACGTTCGCCATCTTTAGGTGGGCGGATTTTGCCGGATACGGTATCACCTGTACGCAGATTAAAGCGTCGAATTTGGCTTGGTGAAACATAGATATCATCGGGGCCAGCAAGATAAGAACCTTGAGCTGAGCGTAAAAAGCCGAAACCATCTTGCAAAATTTCCAACACGCCGTCGCCATAGATGTTTTCACCTTTTCTGGCAGCGGCCTTAAGAATAGCGAAAATAATGTCTTGTTTACGTGATCTTGCCTTATCGTCAATACCCAGCGATTGCGCAATTTCGATTAACTCAGTCGGTGTGTTTTGTTTTAATTCAGTGAGATTCATCGTGTTTTCTGAATCAGGCACATCTTCGTGGCTGTCATTGTGATGGTTGCGCGAGTTACGTTGATGACGTGGGTTACGTTGATGACGTGGGTTGCGCGATTTACCCTCTTTCTGGGGTTTATCTTTTTGCGCGTTCTGGGGGCTCTCTTTTTGCGCGCTCTGAGGGCTATCTTTTTGCGCGTTGATGTTATTTTTAGCTTGGATTTTTTCGACAGTAGCAGACATAGGCTCTATTCGCTTGATTTGGTAAGAAGATGAGACACAGTGTGTGTCTAGCGGGAAATTAGGAGGAGCGCCTGGAATCGGCGGTTTTGTGTATATACCTTTTTAGCTACGCTATCATGAAAAATGAGAAAGGTCTAGGCCTTTCTCATCGCCATTACGTCATAAATTACTATCCAGAAAAGCCGACAACTGTGATTTAGATAATGCGCCAACCTTGGTCGCTTCGACATTACCGCCTTTAAACAACATGAGTGTTGGGATACCACGAATGCCATAACGCGGAGGCGTCGCTGGGTTTTCATCAATATTAAATTTGGCAATCTTTACCTTGTTGCCATATTCATTAGCGATTTCTTCAAGGATAGGGGCAATCATTTTACAAGGACCACACCAATCAGCCCAAAAATCTACCAGTGCCGGCGTATCCGAATTCAATACTTCTTCGTCAAACGACGCATCAGATACATGAACAATATTACCACTCACTCGCTATCTCCTATTCAGCCTCAGGGAATTGTGGTGCTCGCCCCCAATGTTAACGTAATCGTTAAGGAAACGGTAATAAAGATGGGGCTGCAAACTGCCACGACTAACCAGTATATAATGTATGGGCGTTTTCACTCATTCCAAGGACTTCGTTTGTCCACGCCAATGTTTCACGTGCTACCTGATAGGTAATCATTACATCGGCGCCAATATAAGAACCTTGAGCACACCCATGGCAGCATAAGAATTAACCTAGAAACCTCGGTTGGGCGCGAAAAAGACGCGTAAGATATTGGTGTGCATGGTGAAACGGAAAAATTCGTGGTCACCTTATTGGTGATGAGAGTTTTTTCTGTTTTGCCAGGTGCGCCAAGAACTTGCGTGGACTTGCGTGATCCAACTGAGGTTTCTAGGTTTATGGACATCATTAGCAACGAAGGCGGCTTTCGGCTCAGCTTATTTCTCGGTGCGCTACTGTGTTTGGGCGTACTTAGCGCCCTTTTCCCGCGCCGAACACTGCGCAGCAACTGGTGGCAGCGCTGGCTTAACAATATTGGCATTGCCGCACTTGATACGCTCATAGTACGTGTGTTGTTTCCCACGGCAGCGGTCGGTTTCGCCATTGCAATCAATGAACGGCAGTGGGGTCTGATGAACTGGCTGTCACTGACTGATTGGTTTGCAGTGCTGCTGACGATTATCTTGCTCGATATGCTGATCTACTGGCAGCACGTCATTTTTCATCATGTCCCGGTTTTATGGCGTCTACATAAAGTCCACCACACGGATCTCGATATTGATGTCACCACAGGTTTTCGCTTTCACCCTATCGAAATCGCTTTATCGATGCTCATCAAATGCATTGCCATATTACTACTTGGTGCACCAGCGCTCGGCGTTTTGCTATTTGAGGTTATTTTGAGTACAGCCGCTATGTTTAACCACAGCAATCTACGTCTGCCGCTTATGCTTGATCGCTGGCTACGCAAGATCATCGTCACACCTGATATGCATCGCGTACACCACTCCACCATAAACCAGGAAACCAATTCAAACTTTGGCTTTAGTCTTGCGATATGGGATCGCCTCTTTGGCAGTTACCACGCACAACCACAATCTGGCCATAACGAGATGAAAATAGGGCTTGACGAATACCGCCAACCAGACCGGCTGCACCTACCTAGGTTATTATTACTGCCCTTTGAAAGCAAAAAATAAACTCTTTATCCGGCCTTGCTCAACGTAAACGCCGGCGCCTAAAATCGACAAAGCCATCACGCGCCAAGGTTGGCGTGAGCTTGACAGCCTAATGTGCTACATGGCATAAAGGCGCGCTTAAGCTTTTTAGGCTTAATGTTATACCAAGGTTTTGTGTGATTACACGCTCTATTCTAAGCGAAACATTGTCTTTAATAGTAATAACAACCGTAGTCCACGAGAGCCTTCTTAGGTATTTTTTAAGTAACGCTGAACCCCAAGGCTCAGTTTTGCCCCCCTGAAGGGGAGTACGTTGCAATTAACAGAGGAAATTAACATGAAAGCACGTTGGATTGTGAGTGCAGCAGCAGCTGCGAGTTTAATGGTAGGTGTTAGCACGGTAAGTGCAGATGAAGCATTAGCCAAAGCCAGTGGTTGTTTTGCATGCCATTCAATTGAAAAAAAGGTGCTTGGTCCAGGCTGGAAAGATGTTGCTGCAAAATATGCTGGTGACAAGGCTGCGGGTAAAGCGTACCTGTTAACCAAGGTTGCTAAAGGCGGTAAGGGAGCCTGGGCAGATGAAGGGATTACGGCAGCAATGCCTCCTTACTCACCGCGTGTGAGTGATGAAAACATCGAGAAGTTGGTGGACTTTATCCTGGCCCTATAGGCTTTAGGAGTTCACTTGACCTGGCTC
>JAESQP010000022.1 GCA_016765075.1 Gammaproteobacteria bacterium | reverse complement strand
TCATCTAAGACATCAAGTTTAGTAATACATAAACCCGATACACTGTTAAGACGCACTGCGTGACGCAATGCTATGGCATCAAACCAACCGCAACGACGAGCACGACCGGTAGTGGCACCAAACTCATGGCCAACACGTGCTAAATGCTCACCCATATCATCAAATAATTCGGTTGGAAACGGGCCTGCGCCAACACGCGTTGTGTATGCCTTGGTAATACCCAGCACATAGTGCAATTCAGCAGGACCAACACCTGTACCTGTCGCAGCATTTGCTGAGATAGTGTTCGAGGAGGTGACATAAGGATAGGTACCATGGTCTATATCAAGCATAGTGCCTTGCGCACATTCAAACATTATTGGGGTTTGCTTTTGTTTGAGACCAGCCAAGATCTCAGTAACATCTGCTATTAAAGGCTCTAGCTCTTCAACATAACTTAAAGCGCCATCTAGCACTTCTTGGAAATCAACCGTATCGGCTTTGTAATAGTGCTTTAAGGTAAAGTTATGGTAGTCAATAACCTCACCAAGCATTGCGGCAAAACGCTCACGATGAAACAAATCACCCAGACGCACTGCTCGGCGGGCAATTTTATCTTCATAAGCAGGGCCAATACCGCGACCAGTTGTACCAATGGCTGTTGCACCACGTGCACGTTCACGCGCGTTATCTAAGGCAATATGATAAGGCAATATCAATGGGCAAGCCGGACTGATTTTTAAACGTGATCGTGCGTCGACACCACGCTCATCAAGCATCGCCAGCTCTTCATGCAGAGCCTCTGGTGACAGCACGACACCGTTACCAATCAAACACAAAGTGTCGTCACGCAAAATACCGGAAGGGATTAAATGCAGCACGGTTTTATGGCCACTAATCACTAAGGTATGACCGGCATTATGCCCACCCTGAAAGCGAACAACGGCTCCTGCACGCTCAGTCAGCAAATCAACGATCTTACCTTTACCCTCGTCACCCCATTGGGTACCGATAACAACAACGTTCTTACTCATAGTTACTCGAATGTATTGAAGGGATTTACTCTAAACCAGACAGAGCCTTAGGAAATTTTAACTAACGACCAATCGTTTCCTTGTTTGATCAGTTGGCGATCACAAGCTTGGGCTATCGGATCTGAAACCTGGTTAGGTAACAATTCGACAACACGTTCGCCGGCACTGCGCAGTTCGGTAATTTCACTTAATAAAACACTATCATCACTGACAAAAGGCACGAGAATACCTAAAGCCCCGGCATCAGATTGGCCGTCAGATTGGCTGCCTAATTGTAATAAGGTTTTAAGGTCAGTGCTGAAACCGGTAGCAGGACGCGCACGACCAAAGGCTGCGCCAATTTCATCATAGCGCCCACCACGCGCCACTTCTTGGCCATAACCAGGAACATAGGCAGCAAACACTACGCCTGTTTGATATTGATAACCACGCAGTTCAGCAATATCAAAATTAAGCGGGATATCGGGTATGCGCTTTTCGGCAAGATCGGCAATACGCTCAAGATTATCAATGGCCTTACTCACCTCGGCTCCTGCCGCGGCTAATACTTTTCGCGCACGCGCTAACACATTTCTATCGCCATTAAGCTGTGGCAATGCCACCAGCATGTCGTGCTGGGTGCCAGTAATTTTGTGTTGCTGCAAAAATGTATCGATACCGGAAATATCTTTACGTTGTAGCGCATCGAACAGTGCCATTTCTTGTTCTTGACTAAAACCCAGCTCACGCATCAAGGTGCGGTAGATGCCGACATGACCGAGGTCGATATGAATGTCATTAATACCTGCACACTCAAGCGTGGCAACAGTAAGGCTGAGGATTTCAACATCACTTTCTGCGCCGGCATGACCATAAAGCTCGGCGCCCATTTGTAAGGGGCTGCGGCTAGCACCGAAATTCTGCGCACGCGTGTGCAATACCGTACCCATATAACAAAGGCGTGTTGGCACATCTTGTTTGAGGCGACACGCGTCGATACGGGCAACCTGAGGTGTCATATCGGCACGGATGCCGAGCATACGGCCATTACTTTGATCGACGATTTTGAAGGTCTGTAAATCCGTTTCATTACCGGTGCCAACCAGCAAAGATTCAACGTATTCGATAAACGGCGTTAAAACGAGCTGATAACCCCAGCCATGAAATTGATCGAGTAGGCGACGACGCATACGCTCCAGACGTGCTGCCTGCGCTGGTGGCATCTCTTCAATGCCTTCGGGCAAAAGCCAATGGGTGTTTTGAGACATATTTATATTCGATTTATTAGGATGGGAGCTTATGCCCGGACGAACAATTAAGGTTAACGAAAACCGTACAATAACACCACGCCTAACCCCATTGCGCCGAGCCCGGTTAAGCGTAAAGCGCTGTCGCTCATTTCAGACATTTGCCTCATCGTCTGGCGAAATATCGTCGGGCTTGCGAATGGTAGCAAACCCTCAAAGACGAGAAACAACGCAAAGGCAGCAAGTAATTCATCTGGCATGATAATTCAGGGTGCAGCTACGCCACACCCATATGGTACAACGTGCCCCCGCCTTCACGGAGCTTGCCCCGTGCTTGACACGGGGGGCAGGCTCTCGGAGTACAAGACCCCGTTATTCAGGCTTTGACTGACTAAAATACTTGAAGAAGTCTGCGCTTGGATCAATCACCATAAGGTCACCTTTATTACTAAAGATTGTCTTATAGGCGTTCAAGCTACGATACAATGAGTAGAATTCTTCATCGGCGCTATAAGCGTTGGCATAAAGCTCCGTGGCCTTAGCATCACCATCACCTCGAATCTGCTCAGCATCACGATAAGCCTCTGCTTTGATGATTTCACTCTGACGGTCGGCATCGGCTTGAATACGTTCTGCTGCTTCAGCACCTTTTGAGCGAAAATCTTTAGCAATACGCGAACGTTCAGATTCCATACGTCGAAATACAGAATCACTGATTTTATCAGAAAGATCAATGCGCTTTAACCGCACATCAATCACTTCGATACCAAATCTCGCTGCCTGCTTGTTAGTCCTAACCGTGAGGCTATCCATCACTGCGCTACGCTCTCCCGACACAAGCTCTCTAATGGTGCGGCGGCCAAACTCACTTTTCAGCGTCTCTTTAATGACCTGAGATAAACGCAAGTTTGCCGTACCAACGTCACCACCGGTCGACGTATAGAAATCAGCAACATCTTTAATACGCCATTTAACAAAAGAATCAACGACCAGATTCTTTTTCTCAGCAGTCAAAAATTGTTCCGGTGACGCATCCAGGGTAATAATACGTTTATCAAACTTACGCACGTTGTTGACGAACGGAATTTTGAAGTGCAAACCAGGCTCATAATCGGTATCAACGATCTCACCCAAACGAAAACGCACAGCATTTTCTGTTTCAGATACAGTAAATACCGACTGTGACAATAGCACCACAACAATGACGAGTAGCGCGATAGGTAACATACGACGATCCATTAGCGTGCTCCTCGTAAACGTGAACTGTCACGTAGTGTGCCGGATGATGACGGGCTGTTGATCTGACCAGACGAAGAACTTGCACCTCGCGCCGTATTACTTGACTGATCAATTAAACGATCCAAGGGAAGATATAACAAGTTATTGCTACTCTTAGAATCAATCAGAATTTTACTCGTATTGGCTAATACTGACTCCATCGACTCAATGTATAACCGCTCACGAGTGATTTCTGGCGCACGCTCATACTCTATAAGCACCTTAGTAAAACGATCCGACTCACCCTCGGCGCGGGCAATCACCCTTTCTTTATAACCATTAGCTTCTTCGATCTGACGTGCAGCCTGCCCACGCGCCTTCGGCAGAATATCATTGGAATAGGCTTGCGCTTCATTAATAAAACGTTCCTGATCTTCACGAGATTTGATGGCATCATCAAACGCTGCCTGCACTTGCTCAGGTGGCTGTGCATCCTGCATATTGGCTTCTAGCACAAGTAAGCCGGTGTCGTAACGATCAATGATTTCTTGCACCAATTTACGCACGTTTTGCGCCAGCTCACTACGCCCTTCGGTTAACACATAATCAGCTTCATTTTTACCAACAATTTCACGAATCGCACTTTCAGTGGCTTGCACCAAGGTTTCATCAGGATCGATAATGTTAAATAAGTAATTTTTTGCGTCAATAACCTTATATTGCACGGCAAATTTAACTTCAACGATGGCTTCATCTTTGGTCAGCATCAGCGCTTCTTTCAGCACGGTAGTTCTGGTATTACCGCCCTGATAGCCAATTTCCGCCGTACGTACTTGTTCGACATTGACGCGCTCCACATATTCAATAGGCCGTGGCATACGCACATTCAAACCTGGCGAAAGCGTTGCAACGTACGCACCAAAGCGTGTCACAACACCACGCTCTGCCTGATCAATAATATGCAAGCTATCAAATATCAACCACAAAATCGCCGCAATAATAATTAGGCCAATTGGACCTTTATTGCCACTGGCACCACCAATGCCAGAGACATTACTACCACCACTGCCACTGCCACCACCAAACACACTACTCAATTTGTCTTGCAGTTTACGTACAATTTCGTCGAGATCAGGTGGGCCCTGGTTCTTACCATTACCACCGCCGCCCCAAGGGTCATTATCTTTATTACCACCAGGCTCATTCCAGGCCATGCATTACTCCAATTCTGTTCAAAACAGCGAAAAATCTAAGCGTTGTAGTATATACGAGCTACGGCTTCTACGTCATCATCGGCATTTCGCTCCACTGTTTGAGTGGCAGCGGAGGCGATTGATTCACCTTCTAAACACACTTCCCGTAGCACTTGTCTTAGCAAATCAATGCCTTGCCCTTCTGCCGCAGACAACCAGATGCGCCTGACAACACCATTAATATCGCGCTCTACTCGTGGTTCTGCATCATCTAGGCAATCAATTTTATTAAAAATCTGGATAATAGGCACCTCATCAGCACCGATTTCTTGCAACACAGCATCGACCTCAACAATAACATCATCTTGATGCGCTATCGTGGCATCAACCACGTGTAGCAGTAAATTAGCCTCGCGTGTCTCTTCAAGTGTTGCTTTAAAAGCAGCCACTAAGTCATGGGGAAGGTTGCTAATAAAACCAACTGTGTCAGCCAAAACGATGTGCTCGCCCCCTTTGATCGATACTCTACGCAAAGTAGGGTCTAAGGTAGCGAACAACTGATCGGCACAATAAGCATTTGCGCCCGTTAAACGGTTAAATAGCGTCGACTTACCGGCGTTGGTATAACCAACTAAAGACACAGTTTGTATATTGCGCTTACGCCGCGTTTGACGTCGCCCTTGGCGTTGTTGCGCGACTTTTTCTAAACGTTGTTTGAGTTGCTTAATACGTTTACCAATTAAGCGACGGTCAGTTTCTAACTGGGTTTCACCCGGGCCACGTAACCCAATACCCCCCTTTTGGCGTTCAAGGTGAGTCCAGCCACGAACTAGGCGAGTAGAAAGGTGGCGCAGCTGCGCTAACTCGACTTGTAATTTACCCTCAAATGAGTTTGCCCGTTGCGCAAAAATATCGAGAATTAAACCTGTACGATCAAGTACGCGGCAATTCAATAGTTTTTCAAGATTACGCTCTTGCCCAGGGCTTAAACTGTGGTTAAAAATAACCAGTTGGGCATCATTATCGATTGCTAGCTGACGTATCTCTTCTGCCTTGCCACTACCGACATAGTGTTTGGCATCAGGCCGTCTTCTTTTGCCGCTAACGCGCGCAACGGGCACTGCACCAGCGGCACGCACCAGCTCAATAAATTCTTCGATAACTTGATCATCCGCATAGGATGAAAATCGAATGTTGACTAAAACAGCGCGCTCATTCGAGCGTGGACGGTCAAACACAAGGGAACCTCTGATTAATTCTGGGACAACGAGATTGTCGGCTGAACCCTGTTATATAAGGGGCCAGATCAAGGCACGAATTGCGGCCAATAGTGGTGCTATTAGCAAGATTCGCGCCCCGCAGGAAGTGCCCTTGGGGTATAACGCAGAGCTGGGATATTTCAGTCGGCAAGATCGTGTTCCATGAATTGATCAGAGGTTCCCAAATTAGCCTCAAGCGCAATATGCCTTATTCGTCAACGCTATTGCCGCTGTCCTCTTGTATCGGCAGTTTGACATTACGTGCCGGCACAACAGTGGAAATTGCATGCTTATAAACCATTTGACTCACTGTGCTTTTGAGCAAAACAACAAACTGATCAAAGGACTCAATTTGCCCCTGTAGCTTAATACCGTTAACAAGATAAATTGACACCGGCACACGTTCCTTGCGCAATGTGTTGAGATAAGGGTCTTGCAGTGATTGTCCTTTTGCCATGGTTGCCCTCCTTATAATTGATTATTATTTTCACAAGAACATCAAATGCCAGGCGCCGTTTATTACGATACACCGCTCCGCCTAGCCAACGTCTTATGCTTAAAGAGGACACTTTCGACATCCTGCCAAGCCTCAGCTACTACCATTTTTAATCCTACCACAGAGAAATGAAACTTGCGCACAAATTAAAGCGTACATCTACTGTAATAACCGTGCTATTTCCTGCGTCAAATCCTCAACTAACGTACTACTTAGCGCATCAAACACCGATACGTTTTTTTGGCTGCGTAACCAGGTCATTTGGCGCTTTGCGTAGCGTCTCGTCGCGACGATGCCACGCTGACGCATTTCCGCTGCATCGTAATTGCCATCGAGATGCTCCCACACTTGCCGGTATCCTACTGCTCGAACTGCTGGCAGTGCTGTATGCAACCCTTGCCTTTCTCGCATGCGGCGTACTTCATCGATAAAGCCTTGCGCTAACATCATGTCAAAACGCTGTTCTATACGCTGATGCAATAAGGCGCGGTCATCTATAGAAAGGACAAACTTATGTAAAGGATAGTTCAATGGCTGCGCTATTTTTTTATCTTGCAGCACAGACATCGGGCTGCCGGTGATTTCATAAACTTCGAGCGCACGTTGAATACGTTGTGGATCGTTCGGATGAATTCTCTTAGCCGCTACGGGGTCGACACTTTGTAAGCGCACATGCATTTGTGACCAACCAATGTCTTGCGCCTCTTGCTCTAACCGAGCTCGAACCTTTGCATCTGCGGCTGGTAACCATGAAAGCCCTTCTTCCAGCGCTTTAAAATAGAGCATGCCGCCGCCAACGAGTAACGGTATGCACTGTCGCTTATGAATATCCGTAATATGCGCCAAGGCATCTTGACGAAAACGAGCGGCAGAGTAGATCTCCTCTGGCTGACAAATATCAATTAAACGATGCGGCGCTTGGTCCAACGTCTGACGATCTGGTTTGGCCGTGCCAATATCCATGCCGCGATAAACCAATGCAGAATCAACACTAATGATTTCTAAGGGCAGGCGCTTAACAAGCTCTACCGCAACAGCAGTTTTACCCACAGCGGTTGGCCCCATCAGGAATATTACGGGTGGAGAACTGGCCATAAAAATATTTAAGGATTTGTTGATACAATCAAACCTGACGAAATACCTTTGCAAGTCTGAAACAAGAAATAATATTGCTGAAAATCTACAATATCTTACAACAACCCTAACTCAACAGATTATCTATACCACACAGCATTGACCTAGCCCGCATTCCGCTGCCTCAGAAAATTCACTATAAATCACCTCGGCACCCCCTTGAGGGGTAAATCTCTGCGCGATCATCTCGCCCCCTGGCGAGAAATGCGGACTAGCATATCAAGCCTCAACCACGCCATGACGAATAGCCAAATGTGCCAACTCAACATCCGTGTTCACCTTTAATTTTTCCATTAAACGATAACGATACGTACTCACCGTTTTTGGGCTCAGATATAAACTGTCAGCAATATGCTGCACCTTCTCGCCACGCGCGAGCATGGTCATAATTTGCCATTCACGTTGTGATAACCCATCAAAAAGTGACTTGCCAGGAGTGGCGAAATTTACTGCCATCGCTTGTGCTATTTTCGCACTAAAGTAAAGCTCACCTTTTGCAACCATACGTATCGCTGACGCAATTTC
>JAESQP010000021.1 GCA_016765075.1 Gammaproteobacteria bacterium | reverse complement strand
CCCCAGGTTTAATGCGCCGGATTTGAAGACTCAGCTTGCGGGCGCTTAATAAATACAGCTAAAGCGAAGAGAAACCCGCTTTGGTTATTGCTTTATAAGCTGACGAGCGGGTTTTTTTGTGCCTGCTCCTTGTGTCGAAATAGTTGTAATGACGTTGTTAGTCGGAGGGTATTATGTCGAAACATTCTAAGCCAAAATATTCTGAACTGGGTATCCGTACTCGCGCGGTACGCGAGGGGACTTCTCGTTCACATGAAGGTGAGCATAGCGAGTCGATTTTCACCACATCGAGTTTTGTTTGTGACAGTGCAGCACAGGCAGCGGCACGCTTTTCAGGAGAAGAGCCTGGCAATCTCTATTCCCGATTCACTAATCCCAGTGTGCGCATGTTTGAACAGCGTTTGGCTTCGATGGAAGGCGGCGAATGTTGCGTTGGTACCAGTTCGGGTATGGCGGCAATTAATGCAGTGATGATGGGTTTGCTCAAATCGGGTGACCATGTTGTCTGTTCGCTTAATGTATTTGGCTCAACTATTTTGTTGTTTAAAAATGTCATGGCGCGTTTTGGCGTTGAGACCAGCTTTGTCTCATTGACGGACACCGAAGCATGGCGTGCCGCAATTCAGCCTAATACACGATTGTTGTTTCTTGAAACGCCAGGTAACCCACTGACTGAAGTAGGTGATCTTGTCGCCTTGGCTGATATTGCTCACCAAAAGGATGCGCTGTTGGTGGTGGATAATTGTTTTTGTTCGCCTGTTTTACAACGACCCTTAGAGTTTGGTGCAGATATCGTTATTCATTCGGCAACCAAATATATTGATGGCCAAGGCCGTGGCCTGGGTGGCGCCATAGTGGGGTCAAAAGAGTTGGTAGGTGGTGCTATCTATAGTTATGCCCGTACGACGGGTCCAACGATGAGTCCGTTTAACGCCTGGCTGTTTTTACATGGCTTGGAAACGTTGACTGTGCGTATGCGTGGTCATTGTGAGAATGCAATGGTGATTGCACAGTGGTTAAGTCAACACCCTGGCGTTAAAAAAGTGAATTACCCAGGTTTGGCCACGCATCCGCAACATGCGTTGGCTAAAAAACAGCAATCGGGTTTCGGTGGTATTGTTTCATTTGAAGTGAAGGGTGGCCAAGACGATGCCTGGAAAGTGATTGATAATACGCAATTCATTTCGATTACAGCGAATTTGGGTGACGTAAAAAGTACTATTACGCATCCTGCGACGACAACGCATGGCCGATTAAGTGAAGAAGATCGTGGCTTGGCTGGTATTGCTCGCTCTTTGGTCAGGGTGTCGGTCGGCCTTGAGGATGTTGAGGACTTAAAGGCTGATTTAGACCGAGGTCTATCTCAATTAGTTTAGCTTCTCTATCATGGACACTATGTCTTCCCGTTCGGATCTGCTAGCGATTATCGAGTCAGGTTTGAATGGTGTTGATGGTAAGCGCTGCGTAATTAACGCGCTGCACGGTCGTGCTGAATTACAAGGGATGCAAAATGCCCTCGGGGTACAGGGTAATATAGGCATAGTTGCTATTGGCAAAGCGGCATCGTCAATGGCAGAAGGTGCATTAAAATACCTTGGTAGTAAGGTCGTGTCTGGTTTGGTTGTCAGCAAAGACACGATATCTCTTACAGATTCTCTACCACCTTACATTGAGCAACTTGTTGCTGGCCATCCTGTGCCAGATCAGCGTAGTCTCGATGCTGGTCAGGCCTTGATTCGATATCTGAAAAACTGCTCGCCAGCAACCAGTTTGCTGTTTTTGATTTCTGGCGGTGCTTCTGCACTGGTTGAAGTTTTACCCGAAAAGGTTTCTCTGCAACAGTTACAGAAGCTTAATCACTGGTTGTTGACGTCGGGTCTAGATATCGAGCAGATGAACGCCATTCGTCAGTGTGTTTCATGTATTAAAGCGGGCCGTTTGGCTAGTTATATTCAAGCATCACAAGTAGTTAGCTTATTGATGTCAGATGTCATGTCGAATAGCGTAGCGATGATTGGCTCTGGTTTATTAGCAGTCTCCAGAACACCCCTCCCTGATGTGGCAATAGATTTTGATCGGGTTCCTCAATGGGTTAGACAGTTATGTCTTGAACAACCGTTGCGGCTTGGTATCGATGATTCTGTGTTGGTACACATCGATCAAGTCATCGTGATTGACCTAGACATGGCTTTGAATGCGATGATGCAAGCCGCGCTTGATGGTGGTTATACAGTGTTTCGTCATGACGAGGAAATGTCGGGGAATGTGATGCGTTGGGCGGACACTATTACCGAATACCTGGTAGAAGCGCCTAGTGGCCTGCACCTTTGGGGTGGCGAGACAACGTTACAGTTACCTGCTACCTCTGGTTGTGGTGGCCGTAATACGCATTTGGCTTTGCTGTTGGCACAGCGCTTATACGATAAGTCAGGATTTATCGTGGCGACAGTTGCTAGCGATGGTGATGATGGTAATAGTGGTTATGCTGGCGCTATTGTTGATGGCAGCACCTTATCCAAGGCCGGGATTACACAAGCAATGGCGCAGCAGGCTTTAGCGTATGCAGATTCGGCGACATTGCTCAAGCAGGCGGGTGCATTATTGTCACTAGCTAAAGGGCGTAGCAATGTCGCGGATATTTTCCTGCTAGTAAAACATTAACAGCGGATATGGAAATCATACTGAGCGTCTTAGACAATCAGTGTGGGTTCGTCTAGCCCGGTAAGTTCGTTGATCTTGGCTAAAGAGCAAGAAATTTTTGCTATATCAGTAAGAGCAACTTGGCTATCTTGCTGTTGTTTTTCTGGCTCAGGCTCAAAGCGCTCGAGATAAACACGTAGCGTTGCACCATCGGTGCCGGTGCCTGATAGGCGATAGATAGTGCGAATCTCATTGTCTAAAATAATCCGTAAGCCTTGGTTTTCGCTCAGGCTATTATCGACAGGATCCAGATAGCTAAAATTATCAGCGGCGATGATTTTATGGCCGTCGATGTGTTTGCCACTGAGCTGAGCCAGTTGTTCACTGAGCCGTGCAATGACATTCTCGCCTTGTTGCAGACTAATGCCTTCGTAGTCGTGGCGGCAATAAAAATGACGGCCAAAGGCGTGCCAATGTTGGTGCACAATATCGCGCACGGATTGTTGCCGTTCGGCGAGTATATTGAGCCAAAATAAAACGGCCCAAATACCGTCTTTTTCACGTAGATGGTCGGAGCCAGTGCCAAAGCTTTCTTCGCCACAAAAGGTAATGAGCCGCTGGTCAAGCAGGTTGCCAAAATATTTCCAGCCGGTTGGTGTTTCAAAACATTCAACCCCCATATAGGCAGCAACACGATCAACCGCGCGACTGGTTGGCATAGAGCGGGCGATGCCGACAACACCATTACGATAACCGGGTATACGGTTGGCATTGGCAGCGATAATGGCGAGGCTGTCACCGGGGCTAACCATGAATTGTTTGCCCATGATCATATTACGATCACCATCGCCATCGGAGGCAGCGCCAAAGTCAGCTGCGTCGGGGGCAAACATGTGTGCGTATAGTTCTGATGCATAAATTGGGTTAGGATCGGGATGGCTGCCGCCAAAATCTTCCAAAGGTTCTCCTCTGACGACACTGCCATGATCGGCGCCCAGACTCGATTCGAAAATTTCTTTTGCATAGGGTCCGGTTACTGCATTCATGGCATCAAAGCGCATATGAAAAGCACCAGAGCTGAATAGATTATGGATGCGATCAAAATCAAACAAATGTTCCATCAGATCACAATATTCTGCGACTGAGTCAATAACTTCTATAGTGGTATCACCGATACGCTCTTCGCGCACGGTGTCAATATCAATATCGCTGATGTCGGCGATTTTATATTGGCTTATGTTACAAGCTGCAACATAGAACTTGTCGCTAAGCTCCGTGTTAGCAGGGCCGCCATTGGTACTATTATATTTGATACCAAAATCGGCTTCGGGCCCTCCTGGGTTATGGCTGGCACTAAGGATAATGCCGCCATCGGTGTTGAATTTTCGTATCAGGTGCGAGGCAGCAGGGGTAGATAATATGCCGTTACGGCCGATCAATAGTTTTGTCACCTTATTGGCAATGGCCATGCGCAGGATGATTTGGATTGCTTCGCGATTATAAAAACGCCCATCCCCGCCCAGTACCAAGGTTTTCCTTTCAGCCTTTATGGTGTCAAACAAGGCCTGGATAAAATTCTCCAGATAATTTTCCTGCTGGAAGTGTTTGACCTTTTTACGTAAGCCGGATGTCCCTGCTTTTTGGTCTGAATAAGGCTGAGTTTGTCGGCTTAGGATATTGATTTTTTGTTCTCCAATTCGTTAGCTGCTAGGAGCCTAAGTCCAAACAGGCTCTGGTTAACGGGGTATTATTTTTGTTACTTCAAGTTTGTCCAGTATCACCCGATAAACAAGCCATGCATGCTTCACTATGCAAACGCATGCATATGTTTAAGTGATTGATTTTTAAAATTTTTATATAGAATCAATCGAGACCAGGATGGTTATTATAACCGGCAACAGCAACGAGGCTCCAGTTTGTGGAAAAATATATAGAGGTTGGGCAGATTGAGCTCGGTATGTATGTCGTGCGACTCGACCGCCCTTGGCTTGAAACTCCCTTTATGACGCAAGGTTTTCCGGTTCTTTCTAAAAAGCTGATCGCAGACATCGCCCATTACTGTGACCATGTATACATCAATACCGATGAGGGTATCGATCTTGACTTGGCCCAACCATTTGAGTCGGGAGAAAGTACCCTGGGGATAGATAGTATCCCGGGGGTGGATAGTACTGCGCTGAGTTATAGTGAAACAGCGCAAGAAGTGTTGAGTGTTATTGAAACTGGCCAGCTGCCTAAGATGCTGGTTAAATACGTGCGCCAAAGTACGTTTGTAGAGGAATCAGAGACCGCCACCGAAGTTTATAAGGAAACGCGTAAGGTTGTCGATCATGCCTACCAATGCGCACGCGACGATAAACCCATTGATGCAGAACAACCCAAAGCACTGGTGCAACGACTAGTAGCCAGCGTTATTCGTAACCCGGATGCAGCAAGTTTACTAGCTAACTTGAAAAGTCAGGACTCTTATACCGCAGATCATAGTATGAATGTGTGTATGATAGCGCTGATTTTTGGACGCCATCTAGGCTTGTCTGAGGAACCGTTAAATGAGTTAGGTCTGGGGGCTTTATTACATGATATTGGTAAAATGAAAACGCCGCCCGATATTTTGAACAAGCCCGGGAAATTAACCGATAAAGAAATGAATATGATGCGTTACCATCCTACTATGGGGCGTGATTTATTAATGAAGTCGCCAGGTATCTCTGATGTCGTCGTCGATATTGCCTATTCCCATCATGAGCGACAAAGTGGTAATGGCTATCCACGAGGGGTCACGGGCGATAAAGTTTCTCTGTTTAGTAAGATGGTTGCAATTGTCGATGTCTATGATGCTATTACCAGTGATCGCTGTTATCACCAGGGGATGATCCCTATGGATGCTTTGCAGAATATTTATAAATGGCGTGGCAAGCACTTTGATCCCTATCTTGCTGAACAATTTATCCAATGCATTGGTACCTATCCGGTGGGTTCGATTGTCGAGTTGTCCAACCAGGAAGTCGGCATCGTTGTATCGGTGAATCAGAAAAAACGTTTGTTACCAGAGGTGATGCTCGTACGTGATAAACATCTCCAGCCCTATGAGCCGGTTAAATATATCGATTTAGCCAAGGTCAATGAGGCGGGCACTAAAATAGAGATCGCCAAGGTCTTATCGTCTGACGAACACGGTATTCATATTCAGGAATATATCTTCAATATCTAAGTTGCCGAATAAGTCTATGGCATTTTGCTACATGTCTTAGGTATGTTAGTGCGCCAGGGAGGTAATAGACGGGCTCAGAGCCCTAAAATTATATTGACCAGATAGCCCATCGCTTTAGTCTCAGTCCTTATCCGTGTAAAATCCGCTTTGCTCGTTGTTTGATGACGCGAGTCATGTTCACTTAACTTTATGAATACCAGGAGATCACAGTAATGACTGTCACGGCAAATAAAGAGACATTAGGCTTTGAGGCAGAAGCAAAGCAAATCCTCGAACTAATGATTCACTCCGTCTATTCAGACAAAGAGATATTTTTGCGTGAATTGATCTCTAACGCATCCGATGCTTGTGACAAGCTACGTTTTGAAGCAGTCAGTGATGCATCGTTGATGCAGGACGATGCTGAATTGAATATTCGCATTACTATTGATAAAGACAAGCGCACGATTTCAGTCATCGATAACGGTATTGGCATGAGTCGAGATGAAGTGATCAGTAATATCGGCACCATTGCACGTTCAGGCACTAAAAAGTTTTTTGATTCACTAACAGGTGACCAGGCCAAAGACAGTCATTTGATTGGTCAGTTTGGTGTGGGTTTTTATTCCGTTTTTATTGTTGCCGATGAGGTCACCGTGCTCACACGCCGCGCAGGCGAGGATGCGGACACGGCAACTAGCTGGCAATCTAAAGGCGATGGCGAATATACCCTGGAGAATATCGAACGCGAGGCGCGTGGCACCGAGGTTATTCTGCATATACGTAAAGATATGGATGAATTTCTTGAGTCGATGCGTTTGCAAACCATTGTGCGCAAATATTCCGATCATATTTCGCTACCGATTCTTATGAAGAAAGACCAAAGTGATGCAGACCAGAACGACGAAGACGATACAATCAACAAGGCAGCAGCCTTATGGGCAAGACCGAAAAAAGACATCAGCGATGAAGAGCACAAGGAGTTTTATAAACATATTTCGCATGACTTTGACGACCCCCTGACGTGGACGCATAACCATGTTGAAGGTCGTAGCTCGTATACCAGTCTGCTTTATATTCCCAAGCGCGCACCGTTTGACTTGTGGGATAAAAATTCGCGCCATGGCATCAAGCTATATGTGCGTCGTGTTTTCATTATGGATGATGCCGAACAGTTATTACCGGAGTATTTGCGTTTTGTTCGGGGTGTGATTGATTCTAACGATTTGCCGCTAAACGTTTCCCGTGAAATCCTCCAACGCGAAAAGTCGATTGATTCAATACGCGCAGCATCGATTAAACGCATACTTGGTTTGCTCGAAAATCTTGCTAAGAAAGAGCAGGATAAATACACCACTTTCTGGAAAGAATTTGGTGCTGTGCTGAAAGAAGGGGTTATTTCAGATTATGAATACCGCGAGCGTTTAGCCAAGCTGCTACGTTTTTCCACTACCAAAGGTGAGGGGAGTGAACAAACCGTCTCGCTTGATGATTACATTTCTCGCATGCAAGAAGGTCAGGATAAAATCTATTATGTGACAGCGGAAGGTTATAGCGCTGCGGTAAATAGTCCGCATTTAGAAATTTTTCGTGATAAAGACATCGAAGTAATTTTATTGCATGATCGCATTGATGAGTGGTTGATTAATCATCTCACTGAGCATGATGGCAAACAGTTACAGTCAGTCGCCAAGGGTGCTTTGGATCTTGGTGATTTAAAAGAAGATAAAGAAAAAACAGAAAAAGCCGAGGGTGAATACAAAGACCTACTTGTTAAAGCCCAGGAAACGCTTGGTGAGAAAGTTAAAGAAGTGCGTATTACGCATCGCTTAACGAAATCACCTGCTTGCCTGGTGGCAGATGAAAATGATATGGGCGCCAATATGCAGCGAATATTGAGCTCCGTTGGACAAGCGGCACCTATGAGCAAGCCGATTCTTGAGCTAAACCCTGATCATGACTTGGTGGTACGACTGCGTGATGAGAATGATGACAAGCGCTTTGGTGATTGGGTTAACGTGTTGTTTGATCAAGCCTTACTGGCAGAAGGCGGACAGCTAGAAGACCCTGCGGCTTATGTCTCACGTATGAATGATTTGTTGCTTGAGCTGAGTAAATAGCGCTTGATTTGCTTGCTTTTGATGATAAGGCTGGCAACGAACAGGATAGGGCAATGAGGCCAGTGACTCCGCAAGTTGCGGTTGATGCCATTATCGAATTGGTTGATCGCCCTGGTCGGCCAATTATTCTCATTGAACGTAAATACCCACCGCACGGTTGGGCCATACCGGGTGGCTTTGTTGATGTAGGTGAATCGCTTGAGACAGCAACAGTGCGAGAAGCATTGGAAGAGACCTCATTGCACATTCGTCTTAAGGCCTTATTAGGTTGCTATTCTGATCCCGCACGAGACCATCGTGGCCATACCGTCAGTGCGATTTATGTTGCTGAGGCAACAGGTGAGCCTGTGGCACAGGACGATGCCAAGGCCCTGGCTGTTTATAATATTGGTGATCAATTGCCTGAACTGGCGTTTGATCATCAACAAGTTTTAATGGATTATCGTAATTACCTTGCTGGCAACCGTGGTGTGCCGGTTAACTTCCCTGCACGACTCAAGTGCGAGATCGAAGATGAGTGAGTTCGTGAAATATCTAAAAGAAGTGTTTCGGGAATTTGGTGCGGTGACTACCCGCAAAATGTTTGGTGGCCATGGAATTTATTTTGATGGCGTTATGATTGGTCTTGTGGCAGATGACACGCTATATCTAAAGGCAGATGCGCAGTCAGTATCAAAATTTCAAGAACATGGGCTGCCGCAGTTTATGTATCCAAAGGGTGAGAAAATGATAGGTATGTCGTACTACTTGGCACCCGAAGAAGCATTGGAAGATGCGACGGAGATGCGGCAATGGGCACAGCTCGCCTACGAGGCAGCGCTTCGGTCACGAAAGTGAGGCATTTATGTCGGTAGCAGAGCGGAAATCTAACCAGCACAGGCAAGGGACGTTCATTTTTCGTCAAATCACTCGTTGCTATGCTTACAGTGTTAACAGGCTCCTAGGCAGTTTGGCTTACTGCGTCTTCAAGCTTGGCTACAATTTTTTCGATAACACTGTCATCAAGTTTTAATTTTTCTTTAAGTTCGTCCAGCGTTTCAGGAAATTGTTCGCCCTTACTTAAAGGGTCATTAACAATTTGTTGCAAGAGTAAATGTGCTGTCGCGACAATTGCGTGAATATAATCTTCTTTTTGCTCCAGCAGAGTAATTCTTTTATATGAATGTATTGTGCTTAGAATATTTTTTAATTTATCAGGTAAACGTAATTGGCTGGCCAAATGCAGCATCACTTGGTCATGGCTGATACCAAAACTTTCCTTTTCAACGGCTTCGAGCGGTTGCTCTTCATCCAAAGCGCGTTGATACGAAACTTCATATTCATTACCAAGACTGCTCGATAAGACTAAAATACCCAGGTCGTGAATAAGGCCGACAAACTCGGCATCATCGGCAACAGTGGGCTTGATTTTGATTGCGATTAATTTGCATAACATGGCGACTAATTGGCCATGTTGCCAAACTGAATTATTGACCACACTATTGCTATCACTGATCGCATGCAGTGTTGCCATAATCACCGCGCTTCTAACGTTTTTCAGGCC
The DNA here is from genome assembly GCA_016765075.1 of Gammaproteobacteria bacterium. Taxonomy (NCBI): domain Bacteria; kingdom Pseudomonadati; phylum Pseudomonadota; class Gammaproteobacteria; species Gammaproteobacteria bacterium. The sequence goes on along the minus strand of JAESQP010000021.1, from coordinate 12,795 downwards.
AAGCATGGTCAGTGCATTGGGTACATTAGTGATTTCTTTACGGCGACGGTATAGCGGTGAGTTTGCATAGCGTATAACCGTGCCAGCCAAGGCTGGGTCTTGCATTATTTTTTCTGTTATCTTGTGAATGTCAGGGTCGTCAGCAGCCACAAGTTCCATAACTTGCAGCCCTTGTGGTGACACTCCTGGCATATCCAGTTGTGAAATATCGACGCCCATCTTAACTCCTGGTTAGCGCTACTCTTCCTTAAAATATAATGGATTCAAATGTGCCAATGCTGTCAGGGTTTTCTAATAGCTGATGCGAGATAATGAGAGCCGCTGCTGACCAAACCTGATGTAAATTTGCACGCCGACCAATTAATGACCCGGTTTTTCCATCATAATATTCTGGCCAATTATCGTTTTTGAGTCGGTCAATGCATAATTCAAAGGCGCGTTCGGCAAGATGCGCACGGCCTGTACGAATCGCGGCGCCAGTGAATGCCCACATCAACGTTGGCCAACTACCGCCATTGTGGTATGACCAGGGCACGTTCTTGGGGTCGGCGCCGGTGCGAAACTCCCATTCCTTGCCAAACATTGCCGGATAACAAAGCTTCATCGGCATTTCACCGATAATATCGTCCCAGCGTGACTCACAGAGATTCATGATTTTCTCGGCTTGGTCATCAGTGGTCAGGCCAAACAAGATAGCAAGTAAATTGCCAAGTGAAAAAAAGCGAAAATCGATACGGCTTGGACCGACGTTGCCGACCATATAGCCACTACCGTCTTTTATCCAGCCATCAAGCCAGTGCGGAATACTTTGCGGGAAAATATTCAGGACATTAACCGCGTCAAGACCAAATTCTTCACCTTTGTAGCGGTGAATTTCATTTAGCCGATTAACATCCAGCCAATAAAATAAACGCACATACGAACGCAATGTTTGTAGTCGTTTCTGAATCACTGCCAATAGATTTTCATTTTCCTCATTATGAATTAACAGTTCATGGGCAGAAACTAAGGTGCCATAGAATAAGGCCTCGATCTCAAGAGGGTGGCCATAGACACCCATACGACGGTCAATCATGAATGATGCATCGGGAACTAATAGCGCAGGTGAGGTAACAAAGGTTTCATGCAAATATAATTGCATAATAAGTCGAATGGCTTGTTGAAAGTCGGGTGAGTGCGCGAGCTTGATGTCACCCTTATTAATAACGTAAGCGCGCAACAAAATAATCCACCACATCGCTGAATCGACTGGCGCAACACGACCAATGGCACGGTCACCAAAATCAGCCACCAACTCTTCTGAACCGTCTTTACAATGAATGACTTTAAAGCTCGCTGGCATCAGGCCTACGGCATGGCGGTGGCCTTCCATTTCAGTTTGTTGACCTTGCAGGTGCATCACCGAGCGAAGAAAGTTGAGCACGATCTCATCGCGACCGTCCATCATAAAGACGAGCGCAGAAGGCACAAAATCACGGACAAAACACTCAGAGTAGTTCTCAGCTTCAGCTTCAGAGGAGCAGGCGGCGAGTGTGCCAATAGGGTCGCCTTGCCAATATAAAATTGAGCGCTCTAATAGCTCGTAAGCAGACTCAATTGCTGGCCTTGCTTTCATAATTTATTTACCTATAAGTGCATGTTAAGTAGTTGATTAAAATAATAATCCTTAACTTTGCGCTGGTATAATATCAACACCGTGTTTCCTTGTGTTATGGTTCTTTGGTTAGTTACTTAATCGGTACACAACGGCAACACTTGAATAACAGCAGGCAGTGTACTCACTATGCAACAAAAAATCCCCGTTACTGGCATATTGATCACTAATCTTGGTACGCCAGATGCGCCTACGGCAGCAGCGTTGCGGCGATACTTGGGTGAATTTTTATGGGACAAGCGTGTTGTTGAAATACCTCGACCTATTTGGTGGTTAATTCTCCACGGGATTGTTTTACGTACACGCCCCGCAAAATCTGCTAAAGCCTATGATAGTGTTTGGATGGAGGGTGGGTCGCCTTTATTGGTTTATAGCAGAGGCCAACAGGATGCCTTGCAAGAGAGATTAAAGCAGCGATTTTCTGGCCCAGTGATGGTCGAACTGGGTATGCGCTATGGCAACCCATCAATAGAATCAGGTTTAGAAAAACTACGTGATGCTGGCGCACAAAGAATTTTAGTTTTACCACTGTACCCGCAATACTCTGCGGCAACTACGGCATCAACTTTTGATGCCGTAGCCAACACACTGAAAAAATGGCGTTGGCTACCAGAGCTGCGTTTTGTTCAGCATTACCACGATACACCCAGTTACATTCAAGCCTTAGTTAATAGTATAGAAGAAAGCTGGCAAGACAACGGTCATGCTGACAAATTAGTGTTTTCTTTTCATGGTATGCCTAAACGTACCTTGCTCGCAGGTGATCCCTATTATTGTGAGTGCCAAAAAACAGCCCGCCTTGTTGCAGAAAAATTAAACCTTAGTAAAAACGAGTATCTTGTCAGTTTTCAATCGTTGTTTGGTAAAGAAGAATGGCTCAAGCCCTATACCAGCGAAGAGCTGAAACGCTTAGCGGCTGAAGGTGTTAAGTCGCTCGATATTGTCTGCCCAGGATTCTCAGCAGATTGTGTTGAAACGCTTGAAGAAATTATGATAGAAAATAAAAATTATTTCTTGGGTGGCGGTGGTGAACGGTTTCATTATATCCCTGCACTCAATGTACGTGATGATCACATTGCGGCGCTTGAAGATATTGTTGTTAGCCATACACAAGGTTGGGTGGAAACTAGTGTGAGCTGGAATCAAGCCGAGGCAGAGCAAACCTTGGCAGACAGTCAGCGACGCGGTCGCGAGATAAATACTGCTTAGATGTTGTATTAGCCATTACGTGGCAATTGCTGCAATTCACAACCATTCGCATCAGCATAGATCTGACTGCCTTGCGCATACCAATCACCTAACACAATACGTTGAGCGAGCTTACCGCCTAAATCAATCGTATGCACATTGGGTCGATGTGTATGGCCATGAATCATGTGTTGGACATTGTATTCGCGGAGCATCTTTTTTACCGCATCTTGATTAACGTCCATAATTTCCATCGACTTTTCTTTATTCGCATCCTGGCTTGCCATGCGGTATTCCTTGCCTTTAGCAATACGCTCTTCAATCGACAAGGCCATTAACTGTTCTATAGTCTGTGGGTTGCGAATGTAGGCACGGAATTTTTGATAGTCATCATCATCAGTACATAAACTATCGCCATGACTAAGTAAGGTATCAGTACCGTAAAGGTTAATGATGCAAGGGTCGCTTAGAATTTCACAACTGCATGCAGCAGCAAAGCCATTACCGATCAAAAAATCACGGTTGCCGTGCATAAAATAAACGGCAATACCACGATCACTAATAGAGCGTATTGCTTTGATCACCACTTCATGTTCAGAGGTAATGGCATCATCACCCAGCCAAATTTCAAACAAGTCACCAAGAATATAAAGCGCCTCTGCGTGAGGCGCACTGTCTTGCATAAACGTTAGAAACTGCTGAGTGATGTCTGGTCGATCTGCAGATAAGTGCAGATCGGAGATAAACAAGGTGTGAGCAGTATCGCTCATTTATGTGCCAGAGAGAGAACGTTATTCGACAGCACGCACTTTAGTAATAATGACAGGCTCAGTTGGCACGTTGCCATGGCCTGAAAAATTACCGACGGCGACTTTACGAATTTTGTCGACCACATCCATGCCATGTGTCACTTTGCCGAATACGGTATAGCCCCAACCACTGCCATTAGGTGCGGTAAAATTGAGAAAATCATTATCCACGACATTGATAAAAAACTGTGCTGTTGCTGAGTGAGGGTCATTGGTGCGTGCCATGGCAACCGAGCCACGAACATTGCTTAAGCTGTTATTAGCTTCATTTTTAATTGGGTCTAAAGTTTCTTTATCGTTAAAATCCTCATCAAAACCACCACCCTGAATCATAAATGTTTCCATCACACGATGAAACAAGGTGCTATCGTAATGGCCGCTGGCAACGTATTTCATAAAATTATCGACAGTAATTGGTGCTTTGACACGATCAAGCTCCAAAGTAATTTCACCATAATTGGTTTTAATAGATACAACAGGGTTGGCGGCATCTGCAGACACAGTAAGACTCCCAAGTAAGCTGGCAAGAAAAAGCGTAATAAAAAAGATCAGTCGGTTTATTGTGCACATAGAGGTGCCTTTTATTCACATCAAATTCGAACGCGCATTATAATCAGTTTTTATAGAACTGTGCCTGAATAAGCTAACATCAACGATTATTGGCGGGATAAGAGAGTAAATAATGTCTGTAGCGAGTATTAATAGCAAGATTACCACCCGTTTTGCCCCCAGTCCCACGGGTTTTGTCCATTTGGGCAATATTCGTACGGCCTTGTTTAATGTTTTACTGGCACGTAAGCACGGCGGCGATTTTTTGCTACGTATAGAAGATACCGACGCCGAACGCAGCAAGAATGAATTTACCGCCGCGCTAATGCAAGACATGCGTTGGTTGGGTCTGACCTGGGCGCAAGGCCCCATTGATGATAGTGGTAAGCCTGGCGCCTACCACCAGTCGCAACGACAAGCCCTCTACCAAAGCCATTACGATACGCTGCAAGACAGTGGCAAGGCCTACCCCTGTTTTTGTAGCGCCCAGCGTTTAGCCGTATTACGCAAAACCCAATTATCCGCAGGCCAGCCACCGCGTTATGACGGCATCTGTGCCCACCTCAATCAAGACGAAGTAGACAACAAGTTGGCCAACGGTGAAAAACCAACGCTACGCTTTCGCGTACCCCAGAATAAAGAAATCACCTTTATTGACCTAGTACGTGGCGAGCAACGTTTTGCCAGTGATGATATCGGCGACTTTATTATTCGTCGTAGTGATGGCACACCGGCCTTCTTTTTCACCAATGCGATTGACGATGCGCTAATGAACGTCACACATATATTGCGTGGTGACGACCACCTTACTAATACACCCAGACAATTAATGTTGCTACAGGCACTGAGTATGCGTGAACCGCAATACGGCCATATCTCATTGATAATTGGTGACGATGGTGCACCCTTATCAAAACGTAATGGCAGCATGGGAATTCGCGACATGCGCGCAGCAGGTTATTTACCCGAGGCCATCGTTAACTACCTGTCACGCCTGGGTCATTATTATGCTGATAACAGCTTTATGAGTTTGGATAGTTTGGCAAAACAGTTTGATGCCAGCCACCTTGGCAAAGCCCCCGCACAGTTTGATCTCATACAACTGCAACATTGGCAAAAGGCAGCACTTAATGCCGCCGATGACAATACCGTATGGCAATGGCTAGGCCAAGCCGTGCAGAAACATGTGCCCGCAGACAAAAAAACCCTTTTTTTACAATTAGTTAAGCCAAACATCAATAATCCGGATGAAGGCCTGGATTGGGCCAAAGTCTTTTTTAGTGATGACCTAAATATAGAAGGAGATGCACAACACGCCATAGATAAAGCGGGCAAAGCGTTTTTCGCTATCGCAGCCAAAGTGTTCGCTGAAGAAGCCGATTTTAAAACCGCCATAAAAACCATTGGCAAACAGGCAGGCAAAAAAGGCAAACAACTCTTCTGGCCAATTCGCGCAGCCTTAACCGGAAAAGTACATGGGCCAGAGATGTCGGACTTGGTGTTGTTGTTAGGGATTGATGAGATTGTGACGAGGTGCAAGAGGGCAGGCTAGGGTTTTCTCTCGTCATTAATACCGTCATTCCTCCAATATCGTCATTTCTACAATACCGCCGTTCCTACAATATCGTCATTCCTGCAATATCATCATTCCTACAATATCGTCATTCCTACAATATCGTCATTCCTGCGCAGGCAGGAATCCATATATATAGGCCTTCTTTTCCTCCATTGTTTTTCGCCTTTTCAGCGCGCGTCACTTTTGACACCAACAGTCTTGCTGCTACCAAGCCACCTATCTTGCTGGCAGTGTTTTTTACCATGCGCTTGACAAGCGCATCGTTACGCGATACATTAAGATAATGATAAGGACGTTTAAAAACTGCGCACTGAAGAAGCTGTATGAGAAGGGTGATCCGAGCAAAATCAAAGCGGATCATGTCAAACGTGTTGAAGACATTCTCTTTCGTTTGGATAACGCTATGCAGTCCACAGATATGGACTTGCCAGGTTGGAATCTGCACAAGCTGAGCGGCAAGCTAAAAGGTTCTTCAGCGATTTGGGTGTCAGGTAATTTCCGCATCTGGTTCCGAATGGAAGACGGGGACGTATTTGATGTTGATTATGGCGATTACCATTAATGAATTATGAAAGGAGCGAATGATATGACTATGAGAAAACCACCCCATCCTGGGCGTCAAATTAAAACGGCGCTACAGGCTGTTGAGATGAATATTACGGATGGTGCAGCCCATTTGGGCGTAACCCGTAACACACTATCGCGTGTGATTAACGGCCTGGCCGGGATTTCTCCCAACATGGCAATACGTTTGGCCAAGGCGTTCGGCGGTAACGCGGGCATTTGGGTGCGTATGCAGGCCAGCTATGATCTGGCACAAGCAATGGAGCATGAAGACGAGATCGATGTCAGCCCATTGCAATACGCCCACGGGTAGGGACGTTATGCACCACAAACGACATAGAACGAAAAACCGTAGGGCGGGGTGTTTGTATTGCAAACCGCATAAGGGTAATGGTCAGGATCGTCGGGCCTTGGCGGAAAAGCGGCAAGACCAAGATAAATTAGTTATAAGTGTCGATTACACGTTAGCGCTGTTACCTTAACAGCAAAAATTTACAACATAGCAAATAACTGAGCAAGGCGTTATGCGTGTAAAAATTTAGACTCAACATCCATATTTTTGTGAAGTATACGAATTACAATAATTTTGCTTTTTTCATTTTCTCTGTAAAAAATTATGTGACTACTTTGCGGAAACTTTCTGTAGCCTTTTTTAATATAGCTACAGTGCTTACCAAGCGATGGGTTTTTACTTAACAAATGAAAGACATCATCAAACTGCTTAATATACAAAAAACGCTGATCTCTGCCCCAGCGCTTTTCTGTAAATCTAGCAATTATTTTCAGGTCTTCTTTAGCTTTCTTGGTTAACTCAAATGATTTCATTTATCATTTTCACTATCAAGTTCTGCCATCAAAGCATCAAAATTATAATCTGCAATACCGCTCTGTTCACCTTCGTTAAGCATTTGCCTTAGGGTCTCAAGCCGTGTTTCTGTATTTTCAAGCAATCTAAGCGCAGCCCTAATTACTTCACTTGCAGAGCTAAAACGACCACTATTGACTTGGCCAGTTATAAAGCCATCAAAGTGATCACCTAATGTAATACTCGTGTTTTTAGCCATAAAGAACCTCTCATGTACCAATATATACCTAATTTTGGTATAAAATACATAGCAAGTCAATGAACGACGATGGTAAAAAGCACGTCGCGTTATTTCAAACGTTAGCCGAAAAAACCTTGAAAAACCATAGAGTGATACTATACTGCCGCTCTGTGAAAACTGAACTAGTGACTACTTTAAAACGCCAGGCAACTAAAATATTGGCTGAACTACATGATTCAAAAGAGCCTGTTCTGATTACAGAGCATGGTAAACCATCAGCATATCTTGTCGATGTTAATGATTATGAGTTGATGCAAAATCGAATGCGTCTTCTTGAAGGTTTGGCTAGAGGCGAAATGGCCATTTTAGAAAATCGCATCTACACACAAGCTGAAGCAAAAGTAAAAATGAGTAAATGGCTCAAATAATCTGGACGGAACCAGCGCTATTTTATCTCAATGAAATTGCAGAATATATAGCGCTAGATAAAATCAGTGCCGCCACTCAGCTAGTTAAAAAAGTCTTTTCTAGTACGGAACGTCTTGAACAATTTCCAAAATCTGGCCGCAAACCTCCAGAGCTCAATAACTCTAAATATCTGGAAATAATTGTAGGCCCATGCCGCATTTTTTATCGTATCGACAAGAGGATTGTATACATACTTTACATCATGCGTAGTAGAAGGAAGCTTCGTAAATATCTACTCGATGAGCGTGCAAAAGAAAGCAGCTAACAAACGTATGGAATTGTTTGCTGTGCCTAATGTAATTCTTCCGCTGCATACAAGGTGTTCTCCAGCAACGTTGCCACCGTCATTGGTCCCACTCCACCTGGAACGGGTGTAATCCAACTGGCTTTATCGAAGGCGGCTGCAAAACCAATGTCACCAGCCAGTGTGCCATCAGCCTGGCGGTTGATGCCGACATCAATGACTATCGCGCCGTCTTTAATCCACTCGCCTTGAACAATGCCAGGTTTGCCAACAGCGGCAACGACAATATCACCTTGGCTAACATGGTGAGGTAGGTCTTTGGTAAAGCGATGGCATGTCGTCGTGGTGGCGCCGCCGAGTAATAATTCCAGTGTCATGGGGCGGCCAACGATATTCGATGCGCCAACAATGACGGCATGTTTGCCATGAAGGTCTTCGCCTGTACTAGCCAATAAGGTCATGATGCCTTTTGGGGTGCAGGGTCTTAGCAAGGGAAGACGTTGTGCTAAACGCCCGACATTGTAGGGGTGAAAACCATCGACGTCTTTGTCGGGGCGAATGCGTTCAATGATTTGTTCTTGCTGGAAATGATCAGGCAGTGGTAGCTGTACCAAAATGCCGTCTATAGCTTCGTCTTCGTTTAGCGTATCGATGAGTTCGAGCAGTTGTTGTTGTGTAGTGTCATCGGGGAGATCATAAGAGCGGGAGAGAAAGCCGACTTCATTGCAGGCTTTACGTTTGTTGCGCACGTAAATCTGTGAGGCGGGGTTTTCACCGAGCAGTACGACGGCCAGGCCGGGTGCGCGCAGTCCTTGTTTGGTTCGTGCATCGACACCAGCTTTTACTGCTGCGCGTATGTCGGCGGCGATGCCTTTGCCGTCGATGATTTTTGCGCTCATGGGTTCATCTTTGTGTGTTGATTTGACATGATAGTTTAATGAGCTAAGCAGCCCTCTATAAATATAATGAAAGAGCCGACACTCTGCTATAATCGCTTGATTATAGTTGATATTCGCTTAGTTAACATCACTGGCATGACAGCAAAAACTCTCTACGACAAACTCTGGCAATCGCATCTCGTACACGAGAACGATGACGGTTCGTGTTTGATTTATATTGATCGCCAATTGATCCATGAGGTAACGTCACCACAGGCGTTTGAAGGGTTGCGAGTTGCTGGCCGCAAACCTTGGCGGGCGACGGCGAATCTGGCGACACCTGATCATAATGTGCCGACCACTAACCGTGCTGCGGGAGTTGCGGGTATTGTCGACCCAATTTCCCGATTGCAAGTCGAGACCCTGGATCAAAACTGCGTTGATTTTGCTATTCCTGAGTTCACTATGGATGATATTCGTCAGGGTATTGTTCACGTCGTCAGCCCTGAGCAGGGCGCGACCTTGCCGGGCATGACCCTGGTCTGTGGTGATTCACATACTTCAACCCACGGTGCCTTGGGTGCCTTGGCGCATGGTATCGGCACTTCTGAAGTGGAGCATGTATTAGCCACGCAATGTTTGATTCAAAAGAAATCGAAGAATATGCGCATCAACGTTGAAGGCAAGATTACTTTTGGCGTGACGGCAAAAGATATTGTTTTGGCGATTATTGGCAAGATCGGCACGGCGGGCGGTAACGGTTATACGATTGAGTTTGCCGGTTCGGCCATACGTGAGTTATCGATAGAAGGGCGTATGACGGTGTGCAATATGACCATTGAGGCGGGCGCACGTGCAGGCATGATCGCTGTTGATGACAAGACCATTGACTATGTCAAAGGCCGTCCGTTTTCACCCAAGGGTGAAGATTGGCCTAAAGCGGTCGCTGCGTGGGCTGATCTACACAGTGACGATGATGCGGTATTTGATTGTGAAGTGACGTTGGATGCGTCAGATATTGAACCGCAAGTAACCTGGGGCACTTCGCCAGAAATGGTGCTGCCGATCAGTGGCAGTGTACCTAACCCAGAACGTGAGCCAGACAGTGTTAAACGTGCTGGTATGCAGCGTGCCCTGGAATACATTGGTTTAAATGCCGATACACCGTTGGTAGATATCGCCATCGATAAAGTATTTATCGGTTCATGCACCAACTCACGCATTGAAGACCTGCGTGCGGCAGCGGCAATTGCCAAAGGTCGTAAGGTGGCCAAATCTGTTGTCTTGGCGCTGGTGGTGCCGGGTTCGGGTTTGGTGAAAAAGCAGGCAGAAGATGAAGGCCTGGATAAAATTTTTACTGACGCTGGATTTGAATGGCGTGAGCCCGGCTGTTCAATGTGTCTGGCAATGAATGCGGATCGCCTGGAACCAGGCGAGCGTTGTGCCTCAACATCCAATCGAAATTTTGAAGGTCGACAAGGCCAGGGTGGGCGTACGCATTTGGTTAGTCCGCAGATGGCGGTGGCGGCGGCAGTGGTGGGACATTTTGTCGACGTGCGTAATTTCGCTGTTGAGTCGAGGCAGGGGGAATAGTTATGCAAGCATTTACCCAGCATAATGGTTTGTGCGCGCCCCTGGACCGGCCTAATGTCGATACCGATGCCATTATTCCAAAACAGTTTTTAAAATCGATCAAGCGTAGTGGCTTTGGTGTTAATTTATTTGATGAGTGGCGTTATCTTGATCATGGTGAACCGGGACAGGATGTGTCGACACGCCAGCTTAATCCAGACTTTATTTTAAATCAGCCACGCTATGCTGGTGCCAGTGTCTTGTTAGCGCGCGATAATTTTGGTTGTGGCTCATCGCGTGAACATGCGCCATGGGCGTTGCAAGACTATGGTTTTCGCAGCATTATCGCACCGAGTTTTGCCGATATTTTTTATAATAACTGTTTTAAAAACGGTATTTTACCTATTGTATTGGCTGCTGAGAATGTCGATCAGTTGTTTAAAGAGACGGCAGAGACGAAAGGCTATTGCCTGGCTATTGATCTTGAAACGCAGACAGTGATGACGCCGGCGAGCCAGAAGTTTGATTTTTCTATTGATAATTTTCGTAAGCATTGTTTGTTGCATGGTCTCGATGATATCGATTTGACCTTGCAACAGCTTGATGCGATTAAATCCTTTGAAGCCAAACATCGCGCGGCGTCACCGTGGCTCTTTACAAATTAATTTTTTATTTTTCAATAGTTTAATAAAATTTATTCGAGCAAGTTATATCTATGACTAAAGTGTTGGTATTGCCAGGTGATGGCATCGGGTCTGAAATTATTGCCGAGGCGGTTAAGGTTTTGCATGCCATCAATGAGCTGTTTGGTGCTGGCATTGTGATGGACAATGGCCTAGTGGGTGGTGCTGCCTATGATGAATACGGCCAACCTTTACCAGCAGAAACGTTGACCAAGGCTAATGATTGCGACGCCATTTTACTTGGCGCTGTTGGCGGCAAAAAATGGGAATCGTTAGACATTGCACTGCGGCCCGAGAAAGGCTTGCTGGGGCTGCGCGCTGAGTTAGGCTTGTTTGCTAATTTGCGTCCGGCCTTGTTATATCCGCAGTTAGCGGATGCCTCTTCGTTGAAGCCTGAGTTGGTTGCCGGTCTCGATCTTATGATTGTTCGTGAGCTTACCGGCGGTATCTATTTCGGTCAGCCACGCGGTGTGCGTATATTAGATAATGGTGAGCGCGAAGGTTTTAATACGCTGGTTTATTCTGAGTCTGAAATCAAGCGCATTGGTCGTGTTGCCTTTACCACTGCACAGCGTCGTGGTGGCCGCTTATGCTCAGTCGATAAGGCAAACGTGCTTGAGTGCACAGAACTATGGCGTGAAGTGATGACATCTTTGGCCGCTGATTATCCTGATGTCAGTTTGAACCATATGTATGTCGACAATGCCGCCATGCAATTAGTGCGTGAGCCCAAGCAGTTTGATGTGATGGTGACAACGAATATGTTTGGCGATATTTTGTCTGATTGCGCGGCGATGTTGACCGGTTCTATTGGTATGCTGCCATCGGCCTCGCTCGATGTGAATGGTAAGGGCATGTATGAGCCCATTCATGGTTCAGCACCTGATATTGCGGAGCAAAATATTGCTAACCCCTTAGCAACGATTTTATCTGTTGCCATGATGTTGCGTCATAGCCTGGATAATACTGAGGCAGCACTATTGATTGAGAATGCGATTAATACAGTGTTAGATGATGGTCTGCGTACCGTAGATATTATGCCGAAGGGGGATATTATGTCGGCTGGGTTAACTCAAGTTTCGACAAGTGAGATGGGTGATGCGGTTGTCGCCAAGCTTCATGCAGCTTAATTAGGCATATCAAGTTAGGATTTCGAGGATTAGTAATGCCAGAAAAAGGTTTTGATATTGCCGTGGTCGGTGCCACGGGCAATGTAGGCAGGGCCATGATGAGCATACTGGAAGAGCGAAATTTTCCAGTGGGTCGTTTATATCCACTTGCCAGTGCGCGCTCTGCGGGTTCGCTAGTCACGTTTCGTGGTGAAGAGATAGTTGTTGAAGACCTTGCCCAGTTTGATTTCTCAAAGGTGCAAATCGGCTTGTTCTCTGCCGGTGCCAGTGTCTCGGATGTGTATGCACCTAAGGCCGTTGCTGCCGGTTGTGTCGTCATTGATAATACCTCGTGTTTTCGTTATGACGACGATATTCCACTGGTTGTGCCAGAGGTTAATCCTCATGCGATTGCTCATCACACAACAAAAGGTATTATTGCTAACCCCAATTGT
>JAESQP010000020.1 GCA_016765075.1 Gammaproteobacteria bacterium | reverse complement strand
GTAGAGGCGCTTTGTAGTGCCGAGATATGCCCGTTAAACCAAAAGGCTTCGCCATCTTTAATTACCACATAGCTTTCGGCCATTTGCGCGCGCCCGGCACGCATGCTTTTAACTTCCCAGCCTTCCAGTACAAGCCCAGTTCCGAAGCGCTCTTCGATAAAGTAATCGTGCCGTGATTTCTTGTTGAGCGCGATAGTGTTGTCTGACACTTTTTTCTTGTTTTTAGCCATGGTGAGATTATACAAGCTAAACCGTGATAATGGTCTGCAAATACTTGTATTAGATAGGGAAATCCAAGACAATTAGGGCTATACACAGCAATAACATATCTAGTCTACGTTTATTACGCGTAGATATGAAATACGTAAATGACAATGGCAGACAATAATAGAACATCACTGCATGGACTTTGGACCTCACGCTGGGCCTTTATTATGGCGGCGACGGGTTCGGCGGTCGGGCTGGGTAATATCTGGAAGTTTCCTTATATGGCCGGTGAGAATGGTGGTGGTGCCTTCGTTCTGGTTTATTTACTGTGCATTTTTCTGATTGGTGTGCCGATTATGATGGCTGAGGTGATGTTGGGTCGCCGGGGTCGCCGTAATCCAGTTGATACCATGAAGCATTTGGCCGCAGAGGCAGGTCGTTCACAGCTATGGAAGCTTCTTGGTTGGATGGGCATAGCAGCCGGATTTTTAATTCTTTCTTATTACAGTGTCATTGCCGGTTGGGCAATCAGTTATATTTTTACTACAGGCGCTGGTACGTTCACCGGTGCTGATGCAGCCTCGGTTGGGCAACATTTTGATGAGCTAACTAAATCGCCGCTGACACTTATTTTTTGGCATAGCATTTTTATGTTGATGACTATGGCAGTCGTTGTGCGTGGTATCGAAGGCGGGATAGAAAAAGCGGTACGTTTTTTGATTCCTGCTTTGTTTGTTTTGATGATAGTCATGGTGTTGTATGCGATGACTACCAGTGGTTTTGCGCAAGGTTTGCATTTTATGTTTACGCCAGATTTTTCAAAAATCTCGACTGAAGGTGTACTTGCAGCAATGGGGCAAGCATTCTTCACGCTCAGCATCGGCATGGGCGCTATCATGGTTTACGGTGCTTATTTACCAAAAGAGATATCTATAGCACAGACATCATTTACCATTGCCTTTGCTGATACCTTGGTTGCCATATTAGCCGGTCTAGTAATATTCCCCATTGTTTTTGCTAACGGGCTTGAAACGGGTTCAGGTCCTGGCCTGATTTTTGTCACCTTGCCTCTGGCCTTTGGCAATATGGCTTTTGGCACTTTATTTGGTACTTTATTTTTTATTCTGTTGGTGTTTGCCGCGTGGAGTTCTTCGATCAGTTTAATTGAACCTGCGGTGGCCTGGCTCATTGAAAATAAAGGTCTTAGTAGACTCAAAGCAAGTATGGCTTTAGGGCTGCTGACTTGGGTTATTGGTTTGGGTACGGTATTTTCATTTAACGAATGGTCGAACCTTACTGTTTTTGGTAAGACATTCTTTGGTTTGCTGGATTATTTAACATCGAATATTATGTTGCCATTGGGTGGTGTGTTAATGGCAATTTTTGCTGGTTGGTTGATGAAGAAGGCTGCATCTCAAGGTGAGCTTGCTCTGGGTGCCAGTGCTTATTCAATATGGTATTTTCTTGTTCGTTATGTCACACCAATCGCAGTCATGCTGGTATTTTTAAACGCCATTGGCATGTTTTCGTAACTGTGCCGAGAATTAATCGTAGCGCGCTAGTACACCACAGTGCACAAGCCATGTTTGATTTGGTAGATGATATTAAATCTTACCCAAAATTTTTGCCGTGGTGTGCCAGTAGTAAAGAATTGGCGCGAGATGAGCAAGGTGTTTGTGCTCAAGTCGAGCTACGCAAAGGCAGGGTACATAAATCGTTTACTACGAAAAATAGTAATGAGCCTGGTGTGAGTATTACCATGAAACTGGTTGAAGGGCCTTTTAAAACGCTTGAAGGTGTGTGGTCTTTTCAGGCTTTGGATGAGGGCGCTAGTAAGGTGTCACTTGATCTGGAATATGAATTTTCCAATGTGTTACTCAAGATGACAGTTGGGCCAGTTTTTCAGCAGATAGCAGATAAGTTGGTCGATGCCTTTTGTCAGCGTGCCAATGATATTTATGGCCACAATAGTGATGATTCAAAAATAGTATGACCAGTGAAACGATCGATATAGAAGTGGCTTATGCTACGCTGGAAGAACAGCTTATTCTTAAACAGAGTATTGCGCCTAATGCGACAGTTGAAACGGCGCTACAAGCATCAGGTTTGCTTGAGCATTTTCCAGACATAGATTTGTCGGTGAATAAGGTGGGGATTTTTGGCAAGCTCTGTAAGCTTAATACAAGCTTGCGTCCAGGTGACCGCATTGAGGTTTACCGCAAATTGATTGCTGACCCGAAAGAAGCACGCCGCAAACGCGCCAAGGAATCAAAGTAAACTAGTTCAGTAATAGAGCGCCTAGGCTACAATGTTTTAACGGTTTTGCTCTTAGTTTCTTCATCCTCTATAGGGGGCTTTGGCCGACGCTGTGGAATATCGGTGTTGAAATGGATCAAATGTTCACCTTCAAAAAATAATGTTAATTGGTAAAGATCCACAGGTTTATTGGCCGGTTTGAAATAATAGACATAGTCCCAGCGATCTGGGCGAAAGGGGTCTTGTATGAGTGGCGTGCCAAGCAAGTGCAGCACTTGTTGGCGACGCATACCGATATCAAGCTTTTCTAATTGTTCATCGTCAATGATATTGCCTTGTTGAATATCAATTTTATGGATAGAGCAGGCAGAGAAAGACAAGAGCAGGGAGAAAATAAGCAGGCTGCGGTACACTATAGTGGTAATCATTGATTCTGGTTTCTATTTTATTACGCCGCCGAATACAGTAATATGTGGCAAGAGGCGGAGCATTGCCAAGCGTGTTGTAAGGCGCGAAGTGTAACGTATGTCAACTTTGCCCAACAGGTTTATCTACCAAAACTGATTCAGGATCGCCAAAGACCATGAGCTCTTCAGAGTTAAAAAACGCTGGCCTTAAGGCCACACTACCGCGCATCAAAATTCTTGAAATCATGCAAAAGAACCGCGCGAACCATATGCGTGCGGAAGAAGTCTATCAGGCTTTGCGTGACGAGGGCGAAGATGTAGGGTTAGCCACGGTTTATCGTGTTTTAACCCAATTCGAAGATGCCGGTTTAGTGATCCGCCATCATTTCGAAGGCGGTCATGCCGTGTTTGAGATTAATGAGGGTCACCATCATGACCACCTGGTTTGTGTTAAAAGTGGCAAAGTTATTGAGTTCACCGACCCCATTATTGAAGAACGCCAAAAGGTCATTGCCAAAGAGCATGGTTTTAAAATGACCGATCACACCCTCATTATCTATGGTGTATCCGCAGAACACCAAGAAGCTGAAGACTAGTCTCAGCCAATCTTGCAGCACCAAAAGTAGGCGCCTTGAGGCGAGGAAAGTCTCAATAATATTAATTAATTATTAGCAATAAGCTATTGAACTAAAAGTAATTTTAACCTAATTCTTGTTTTGATAAGCGCTTGGTTAGGTAAAGATCCCGCTCGTACTCTCCCGTATATTGTTAGTGTTTGTTTAACACTGCTTTTATTTGGCTAATAGCAGTAATATCTCTCAGAATCTAAATGGTAATGATTTGCATTACTGTGATTGTTTCTATATAGTTCCCCTCTAGAAGAAAAAGATTGGCATTACAACAATCTACTAGGGAAAACACCATGCTTAAACGAAGTACTGTCACCCGCGCTGTGGCATTAGCGATTTCTGTATCTGTAGCCCCGTCAGCATTTGCCGTGGATGGAGAGGCGGATAATGACGCACAAAGCGAGAATGACTTAAATAGTGATCAGTCCAATGAAATTGAGCACGTTATTGTCACTGGGCAAAAGACTGAGAAAGGCATTACCCGAGCCTTTAAAACGCCTGAATTATTGATTGATGTTCCTAACTCTCTATCTGTTGTTACGGCTGAACGGATCGAAGAGCAGGGTTTTCGAGGTATTGGTGATCTGCTGCAGTACACGCCAGGTGTAACTGTCGGTCAAGGGGAAGGTCAGAGGGATCAGATTACGATTCGTGGTCAGAATACGCAGGCAGACTTCTTTATAGATGGCTTACGCGACGATGCTGAATACTTTCGCCCCTTCTATAATGTGGAGCGTGTTGAGGTGTTGCGTGGCTCCAATGCCCTTATTTTCGGCCGCGGTGGTGCTGGTGGCGTTATCAACCGTGTAAGCAAAACACCCGTCTATGACGAAGAATTTAGTGACGTGTCTGCCAGTATAAATAGTTTC
>JAESQP010000019.1 GCA_016765075.1 Gammaproteobacteria bacterium | reverse complement strand
GAAGTTCTCTGTTGGATTTACGTTCTTTGTAGAACTCGGGATAGTCTTTTTGATCTTTGCTCCCCGCAGATTGAGGCTCTTTGGGGCTTTCTTTCTTTTCTTCCTTCAAATCCTCATACTCCTTACCGGAAATTACACGTTCTTTAATATCTTAACCCTAACCCTTATTCTTTTCTTGCTTGACGATGCCTTCTTGAATCGTTTCTTTCCCCAAAGACTGCTAGATCGGATCTTTCAGGCCTTCTCTTCTGTGAGGCAGCAAGTCTCAGCTAGACCCGTCGTTGCTCTCCTTGCTGTTTTTCTTGTTCTCCTTTTCGTCTTGAATATGTCTTTAGTGTTTTTTGGGGCTCTGCCCAAACCTCTCCAGGGTATTGTTAGTTTTGCACGGCCTTTCCATATTTCCAATACCTACGGTCTCTTATCGGCATCGCCTTCGAGCAGGCCGACTTCGAGTTCTTTAACGAACAGGCCTTTACCGCCGACCTTAGCCAGTGGTGTGTCGAGAATTTTATCGCCTTGGGTGACCATTTTCACCAGCTCGACTTTAAGCCCAGCATGCGCCTCGCGTAGGCGGGCAGAGACATGTTCGGCTTGCCACAAAGCGAGTGGGCTTTTCCGCGTGGCGATTTTGATTGTTTTGTTCATTTGAGTCACTACCTGGAAGTCTGTCGGGCTAATACCCCCAACACATGCTAAAACAGCGCCTTTTTTCAGGCAATATGTGATTTTAGCATTTTGCGCACGCCTGCGAGATGGCGACGACTAATGAGCAGCAATTCGTCGCAGTGTTTGAGGCTGAGATAATGACGACCATCGCTACCACGCTGTAACCCTGTGATGTGTTGAACGCTGACCAGGGCATTACGGTGGATACGTAGCAAGCTGTCGCCAAATTCTTCTTCTAGCTTGCGCAACGAGTCCTCGATGAGTACGCTGCCGTCAAGATGGCAGACGGTGATGTATTTCTGGTCGGCCTGGAAGTAAATAACGTCATCGATGGCAACAAGATCGATATGGCCTGCGCTAGTAGCACTGATATGGCTACGTCGGCGCGGAGTGTTGTTAAGGCTTTGTAGCTGTGCTTTGTTGAGGCTGTGGGCGCGGCCTAAGGCGTGCTCCAGTTGTGCTTGCTTGATGGGTTTAAGTAAATAAGCCGTGGCCTGTGTTGCAAATGCAGCTAATGCGTGCTCATCGTAGGCGGTGGTGAAGATGATGGCGGGTGGTTTGTCGAGAGCACTTAAGTGCTCGGCGACTTCAAGCCCGTCCATACCAGGCATACGAATATCGAGCAGCAGAATATCGGGTTCATGTTGCGCCACTTTTTCAATGGCTTGTTTGCCGTTTACGGCGACATCGAGTAACTCATAGTCGTTAAGTTCGGCCAGCATACGCGCCAGACGTTCGCACGCCAGTGGCTCGTCATCGACAATGAGGATTTTCATATATCACCGATCCGCTGATAGGGTAGCGTCAGGGTAACGATAAACTGGCCGTCTTTATTCTCTGTGGCTAAATGACCTTCGCCCTCATACCAGCCAGCAAGACGCTGGCGGGTGTTTTCCAGTGCCATACCTAAGCCTTTGCTATTTGTTTGTGTCCCTTGAGGTGTGGTTGTGATTGGCAGCGGATTGCTGATGGTCAAGCAAATCATGTCAGCCTCAAAGCGACCCTGGATGCGAATGCAGCCGCCATTCACGCAGGGCTCAATGCCGTGGTAAACCGCATTTTCGACCAAGGGTTGCAGTAATAGCGGAGGTACAGCAGCGTTGTCGGGAAGCATGTCGACACGCCATTGCGTTTGCAGTCGTTCGCCAAGACGCAGTTGTTCTATATTAAGATAGCGCCGCGTCAAGTCAATTTCATCGGCCAGGCGCGTGGCATTATTGCTGGTATTGAGATTATTACGAAATAAATCTGCCAGGTCTTCGACCACGGTTTCAGCAAGCTCGGGGTTGCTACGCGTCAGGCTGGCGATGGTGTTCATGCTATTGAATAAAAAATGTGGGCGAATACGTGCTTGCAAGGCATGCAGCCGTGAGCGTGCTTCAGCCCGAATCGATAACCGCGATTGGTGCTGTACATAAAAATAACGCAAGGCAACAGCGCAGATGATGAGACTGATGGCGACATTGCGCAAGATGAAGCCGGCGTGGTGGCTGCTTTGTGTCAGCCCTTCAAAGCCAGCGAGGGCACTGCCCAGTGAATTGCTCAGGATCAAGTGATAAGCTATTGCTGACACCAAGGCGGTGATGCCAGTGACAACAAACAGGCTATAAAACGTCGTTGCTGTCACGTTCAACTGCTTAAACCAACGCTTGCTAAGGCATAGCATGGCGGTGCTGGTGAGCGCGATCCATTGCACAAATAAGGAAATGAGACCGAGATCGCCCCAGCGCTGTTGAGTGCTTGTCATCGGTGCTAGGGTCAATACGAAGGCCAATAACTCGGCGATAATCACCACCAACAGCAAGGCTCGCAGCTGACAAAAGTCAGGCAGAAAGGCAGCTGCCATATTTGGCTCAGTTGCTGGCCCGCTAGTTGGCTTGAAGCTTGGATTGGTATGGGATGGCATAATACTGGTTTATGTTGGCAGTTCTCTGATTATAGCGGCCAGCCAAGCGCTGTCTTTGGCGGCGAGGCAATGAGTGTTAATAGGCTCCTAACGGTGGGCTAAGGTTTCGAGGATTATGACAAGATTGCTATACTGCTGTGCAGTAATATTTGAGGAAACAATGTGAGCGCTAACGATAAATTATGGGGTGGACGTTTCAGTGAGTCAACCGATGCCTTTGTTGAGGAGTTTACCGCTTCGGTAGCGTTTGATCGACGGCTGTATCGCCATGATATTGCTGGTTCTTGTGCTCATGCCTTGATGTTGGCACGGTGTCACATTATCTCTGATGACGAGTGCCAGCAGATTTTATCCGGCCTGGAAAAAATCATTGCTGAGATTGAGTCGAATACCTTTGAGTGGAGTGTTGCGCTAGAAGATGTTCACATGAACATTGAATCGCGGTTGACCGCCTTGATTGGCGATGTCGGCAAAAAGCTGCATACGGCACGTTCACGTAATGATCAAGTAGCCACCGATATTCGACTTTATCTACGTGATGAGATTGATATCATTATTGCTGAGGCGCAGCGTCTGCAAACAGGTTTGCTTGATCTTGCCGAGGCTGAAGCGGCGACGATTATGCCCGGTTTTACTCATCTGCAAACTGCGCAGCCAGTAACTTTTGGCCATCACATGCTAGCCTGGCAGCAAATGCTGCTGCGCGATGTTGAGCGACTGCATGATGTGCGCAAGCGGATTAACCAATAACCGTTAGGTGCGGCAGCATTGGCCGGTACCAGCTACCCTATTGACCGTGAATTTGTTGCCAAGCAATTGGGTTTTGACGGGGTGTGTGAAAATTCACTGGATGCCGTGTCAGATCGTGACTTTGCCATTGAGTTTGTTGCCGCATCATCGATTTTGTTAATGCATCTGTCGCGTTTTTCTGAGGAGCTAATTCTTTGGACATCGGCGCAATTCGATTTTATTGATTTGCCTGATCGTTTTTGTACCGGCTCATCGATTATGCCGCAAAAGAAAAATCCGGATGTGCCAGAGTTAGTACGTGGTAAAACTGGTCGGGTGAGTGGCCATTTAATGAGTTTGTTAATGCTAATGAAAGCGCAGCCCTTGGCCTATAACAAAGATAATCAGGAAGACAAGGAGCCGCTGTTTGACACTATTGATACGGTCAAAGCTTGCCTGCGCGTCTATGCTGATATGATGCCTACAGTGATCGTAAAGCCTGAAAAAATGCGTGCGGCGGCTTTAAAGGGTTATGCCACTGCTACGGATTTAGCCGATTATTTGGTGCGTAAAGGCATGCCGTTTCGTGATGCACATGAAGTGGTGGGCCGCAGTGTTGCCTATGCGGTTGAACGAGGTAAGGATCTTGCCGAGTTGACGCTGAAAGAATTGAAAGAGTTTGATGCCAGCATTAAAAAAGACGTGTTTGAGGTGTTAACTTTGGAGGGTTCGGTCAATGCGCGTGACCACATTGGTGGCACCGCCCCTACGGCGGTGCGTGCTGCAATTGCCAAACAGCGCCAGCGTTTAAATGGCTAGCACGATTCTTCATTGAGTCTCGCAGTCGAGGCAGATAGATCGGTGTTCGTGGTAGGGAGTTAGTATAGAGAAAGATCAGGCGCTATCTACGTTGTTAAGGTCTTTGACTGTATGCGCTAATAACTCATGCTCGGCTTTACGGATTAAGCGTTTGGCGTCATCGCCATTTTCCCAGGTAGCAGCACCGACATGAAGTTCTGCTTTGCTGCGGTGTTGATCAATTGCGGCTTGTGCCTCGATATCATTGATATGGCCAAGCAGTTTTTTGGCGAGACTGCGTGTGGCAGTGGCATCTGTTTCGGGTAACACTATGAGTAATTCACCGTAACCAATACGACCGATATGGTCAGCCCAGCGTGTTTGGTCACGCAAGTTTTGCGAAATAGTGATCATGATTTTGTCTGCCATCGTAGGCCCAAGCTTTTGCCCAAGCACGGCAATGTTACCGACGTTAATCCTCAATACAGATAAGGCATTATGGTAGCGACGACTGCGCGTGACTAGTGGCTCAAGTAAATGCAGTAAAGCACGACGATTCGGTAAGCCAGTGAGTGAGTCACGTAGACTAACTTCTTCAAGTTCGGCACTTAGTTTGTCGCGCTCTTGACGAAGCTGCTGTTCTGTACTGACATCCATATAGTAGTGAACGCACGCCGTTGCTTGTGGTAGATGTAGAGTGCGGTTAATGGCTTTAAGCCAACGCGGATGCCGTTTTGCTGTTGCCGGTAATAAAAAACGCTTTTCAGGTTTGAACAGCCATTCAAATTCTGCAGGCAGTGTCATACGGCTGCGGCCAACCAATTCATTTGATGATAGGCCAGCATAGTTTTCGATAACGTCGTTGAGCCAGATTAATTTTGACTGGTAGTTGAGTATGACGACGCCAAATGGAGCGTCTTCAAATGCATGTTTTATCAGAGAAATATCATCTTTCTCCATTATTTTTCTCTCCACATTTCTTTTTAGTTGCGGCGTATTGTGCCCTTGTATCAGAGTTAACGGCCAAGTGGCAGCTCCCTTGAGCTAGGGAACCTCTGATTTATTCATGAACTTGCATCTTATGCCTGAAATATCCAGCTTCTACGTTGTACCCCAAGGGCACTTCCTGCGGGGCGCAAATCTTGACAATAGCCCCACTATTGCCTGCGATTTGTGTCTTGAATCTGAATATTTCAGACACAATCTACTGCGTCCAGAATAAATTCAGAGGTTCCCTAGATTTTCTTCTATTTTTTAGTCGCGAATATTCATCTCTAGTAATAGAGGAAATTGCCGATATTAAAGGAGAGGTATCCCGACACTGGGTCGCATCACTCGATTGCGCTTATGTCTACGCAGTTTTCAGTTTACTAAATTTAAGAGGAATATCGGCGCGTGGAAGTAAAAGCAATAAAAAGGCGATTTCTCGCCCTTAATGCTGATCGTATTGAGCGAACACGTAATGCGTTACGTGAGCACCAGCGCGATGTGCTTGATTTGTTGCCATTATTTTTTCACGTCAACCATCCTTTGTTGCCAGGGTTTATTGCCAAAGACACTCCATTTGGTATCGCAGACTACAGCCCAAGTAAGGTAGTAAAAGAGGCGGCGATACGTTTGAGTAAGAGTTTTGAGTATAAGCGACGCCCACTTATGCGTTATGACATTAGTTCAGTTTTTCTTATGGGAAGTAGTGGCACGGTTGCCTACTCAGACAAAAGTGATTTCGATGTGTGGGTGTGCCACAACCCCAGCTTGGAAAAGAAGCCACTGCTTGAGTTATCTAAAAAGGCCAAGGCGATCGAACGGTGGGCTGATGGCATTGGTATTGAGATTAATATTTACCTGATGAATCCTGAACGTTTTCGCGCAGGTGAAATAAGTGATCTTTCTGGTGAAAGCAGTGGTAGTGCACAGTACCACTTGTTGCTCGATGAGTTTTATCGTACCAGCGTGTTATTAGCGGGTTGTTATCCGTTATGGTGGTTAGTGCCCCCTGAGGAGGAGGGCAATTATGAAGCCGTTGCGCATAAGCTAAAACATAATCGTTTTATCAAAGATGGTGAGTGTGTTGACTTTGGTGGGCTTGCATCTATTCCAATAGAAGAATTTTTTGGTGCTTCTTTGTGGCAATTGTTTAAAGCCATAGATTCGCCCTATAAGTCTGTATTGAAGTTGATGTTAATGGAAGTGTATGTGCATGAGCGCCATAGTGGGGATTTATTATCGCAACGCTATAAGCGCGCCGTCTATGAGGGAAAGAGCGACCTTACTGAGCTTGACCCTTATGTCATGCTTTATAAAAAACTTGATGAACATTTGCAAATGTTTGGCGATGACAGCCGAATGGATTTATTGCGCCGCTGTTTCTATTTTAAAGTGAATCTTAAAGTTAGCGAATACGCACGACTACGCAACCGCAATTGGCGCTGGGATTACATGCGCGATGCAGTCAAGAACTGGGGCTGGGATGATAATTATCTCAATATTCTTGATTCGCGCTCACAATGGAAAATTCATCGTGTTACCGATGAGCGAAAAATTCTTGTTGATGAATTAACGCATTGTTATCGTTTTTTATCTGATTTTATCAGAGAAAATAAGGCTTTAGCTAATATTGAACAACAGGATATGAATCTATTGGGTAGAAAGTTGTTCGCAACGTTTGAGCGCAAAGCCGGTAAGGTTGAAGTTATCAATCGTGGCATAAGCGGTAATCTATGGGAAAGCCGATTGTCGCTTCACTACGCCCTCAATAAGCCGGGAAATAAATCGGGTTTGGCCGCCTGGGAACTTTACCCCGGTACCGTTGACGTTGCTCAGGCAGTGGATATGGCACCATTGAAAGCCGCGAGCAATGTGTTGGAAATAATGGCGTGGGCATACTTTAACAAGGTATTAGATACCTATTCTGGTGTCAGTGTTTATTCAGGGGTAAGTAAGCTTACCTCGCGTGAATTTCAAGCAGTAGTGGATTGTATAAGCAATGCATTTTCAGACGTCACTTTAGGTTCTCAGCGCACTGAAGATTATGCCAATAATGCAAGAGTAGTTAATGCGATAGCTATCGTCAATATGGGGCTGGATCCTATGACGAAAATATTGGGTGAAGGTCGTCAGTTAATGAGTAATAAAACGGATGCCTTGTCTTATAGTGGTATGCACTATAATTTGATTAATACCATAGATATATTGTTTACCACGAGCTGGGGCGAGGTGATTACGCAACATTATAGTGGTAATAGCGCCATCCTCGATTGTTTGTGTGAATATTCTCGTTTAACGGTTCCTGGTGTTGCCAATTCTACTTTGCCTTTTGCTGCCCGTAGTTTTTCATCCGCGTGCGGCATGATGATAGGGTTGCGTATTGAATCCTTATTTAAAGATGTTATGCGTTGTTTTTATGCAAGGTTAGACGCGGCTGAGTATCAATATATTCTTGCAATAGGTGATCGGCACTATGTTTTGTCAAAGCAGGATGGCGTGTTGGGCTATCAATGCCTTGGTGATTATTCGGATGTGCTTGAGCACCTTGCTAAAGTACCTCTGGTATTTGTTGAGACGGTGATAGATCGTTATACGTTAAAAGATACGGTATTGCCTCTCATTTATAAGCAAAACCATCATGATGAGATACAGTTGTTCTATTACTTAGAAGGTGATCAAGCGTCAGTCTATGTGCTTGATGAATTCGGCGCATTATTCCATCAGCAGCTTGAACATTTAAATGGCCAATTTTTATTGACGCATTTTAACTACTTGTTTGATTCAATTTATTTGCGTAGCCAGGCACAGCGAGAGGCCTCGTGCGAGGCATTACCAATAAGTTACTACGAGGTGATCGGTCACGGCGCAGAGTCCTGGCGCCTTGTCCGGCGTAAGTTTGTACGTCAACCCGGTTTGCACAAGGCGCGAACCTCGTTGCAAGTGATTGGTAGTCTTGCCGGCGAAGGTGAGCTGGAATTGACAGTATTCTGTGGTCAAAAAGAATTTAGTTCACTGCGTTATGGCGAGGCAATTTTTCAACAAGTTGCTGAGTACATTACCAATATGCGTCAGTCCAATAAGTGTTATCCGATTTATGTGACTGACCTGGATATGCCTGCTTCGGTGCTATCCAAAGAGCAACGTAAATTGCCGGCAACAGCACACTATTTGGCCTATAAAAAACAGTTGGAGCAACGCTTCAATGAGGCGCTGGTCTTTACTCACACGCAGAGGCTATCCTCTATTGCCTAGTGGCACTGACATGAAGTTGACCATGTTCGATGCTTATTAAGAGCCCCTAGCCCGTGTTCCTTACCTATTTCTTTTAGGCATAGGCAAGCGCGAGTGTTTATACTGGTGCCTCATTTTTTAGATGCGGCTACTATGAGATCTCTGCTTATACTTATCTTGCTGGCGTTATTATTGTCTGCTTGCGGCCAGAAAGGCGACTTAATCTTGCCCGATGATATGCCAGGCAATGAGGAAAGCGAGGCACGCTAATGGATTATTTTTCACGGCGTCAGCAACGACTTTATTGTGAAGAGATTGCGCTCGATGAGATTGCAACACGCTTTGGCACACCATGCTATGTCTATTCGCGTGCGACCATAGAGCGTCATTGGCAGGCCTTTGACCAGGCTTTTACCGGTATTGATCACCTTGTTTGTTATGCCGTTAAGGCCAATAGCAATCTTGCTGTGCTCAATATACTGGCGCGTTTGGGCTCTGGTTTTGACATTGTGTCTGGCGGAGAGTTGGAACGTGTGCTGGCTGCTGGTGGTGAAACAAGCAAGATTGTCTTTTCTGGCGTTGGCAAGCGCCGTGAAGAGATTGAATTTGCTTTGCAAAAAGGCGTGTACTGTCTCAACGTTGAGTCGCGCTCAGAGCTGGCGCGAATACAGCAGGTGGCGGCGTCCATGGCTGTTATGGCACCTGTTTCATTGCGCGTGAATCCGGATGTGGATGCCAAGACACATCCTTATATTTCGACAGGTTTGAAAGAAAATAAATTTGGTATTGATTTTTCTGAAGCCTTAGATACCTACCGCGATGCCTCAGCAATGAGCAATATTGATATCAAGGGTATTGATTGTCATATTGGTTCACAGCTGACTGATACGGCGCCATTTGCTGACGCAACGCAACGTATTGCTGCATTGGTAAAAACTTTATCGGATGAAGATATTACTATCAGTCATATTGATATCGGTGGTGGTCTTGGCGTTCGCTATCGTGACGAAGTGCCGCCCTTGCCGGATGACTACGCTCGTGCTGTGTTGGCTACCTTGCGCTCCGAAGGCATACTGCAAGCGAGCTCTAATATTAAAGTACTGCTTGAGCCAGGCCGCGCTATTGTTGCCAATGCCGGTGTGCTATTGACTCGTGTCGAATATCTCAAACATAGCCCAGACAAAAATTTTGCCATTGTTGATGCGGCAATGAATGATTTGCTGCGGCCAGCATTGTATGAGGCGTGGCAAGATATTGTCCCTGTCAATGCTGAAAGTGATGTTGTAGCAAAATACTATGACGTGGTTGGACCAGTTTGTGAAACAGGCGATTTTCTTGGTAAAGATCGGTTGTTGGCGTTGCGTGAGCGAGACTTGCTGGCAGTGCGTTCGTCAGGTGCCTATGGTGCCAGCATGAGCTCTAACTATAATTCGCGGCCGCGCGTGGCGGAGGTTATCGTTGATGGTGTTAAGGCACACTTGGTTCGTGAACGCGAAACAATAGCCGATCTTATGCGGGGTGAGAAAATACTACCTTGACCCATCAAGAAGTTGAGCCAAGGTAGTTACAGTTTAGATGATAACTACTAGAGGACGCTAATAGCGCGGTCACCAGAGTTAGGTTCGACCACAACCAGCCCTCTAATGCCTGGGTCGGCAACGAGTAGTCGTTGGTTAGCTTCATCCCAAGCAATTGCGATTGGAATAATGAAGCCCAAGCCATTGCCAACCTGGTTGCCACCACTTACCTCAGCACTGTTGCCATCGATGGCTGATACGACTCTGTTATCACCAGTTGCGATATTAACGGATGTTAATGCCCTGGTGGTGGCGTCTATTAAGTAGGCAATATTACTATTACTGTCTACAGTAAGTGTTGCGGCGTCGAGTACCAGGCCAGTGTTGGCAATGGCGTTAATGACAGTAGCGTCGGCAGAGTCCAGGACAGTACCGTCGGCAGATTCCAGGCCAATGACGATCAAGGTTTGCCTGACATCATCAAGTACTAGCGCACGATCCTGAGCGGTATCAACAATAATCGCTATTGGCGAAGGGATGGAGCCGGTGCTAGCAAAGAAAATACTGCGATCACCAGTAGCAAGGTCGATAGCGCGTACGCTTGGATCATCCTGGTCTGCATCGGTATACAAGATACGGTTTCGTGCAGAGTCTAACGCCAGTGCCGTGGCTTTCTGGAACGAGACGCCTGAGCCAACACTGTTGTTGTCCGAAACAATCGCCAATGAGCCTGAAGCAAGGTTTAAGGCTGCAATACCGTCACGCTCAGCAGTAAAGAAGTAGGCAGTGTTGTTGACGAAATCAACGATAAACACTGTTGTATCAATTTCAATATTGCTTTGATCAATTGTTACCGTAGACGTGACGCCATTTGTCTGGTCGTTGATGGTCAAGCTGTTGCTGCCTGGCAGCAGTGAATACAGGAAGATATTACCTGTTGCATCATCAACAATCACATTGGTGTAGCGCTCAGCCTCGAGTAATACCGGGGGATTGCTGCCCACTATCGTGCGGTCTCCCGTAGCAAGGTCAATAGCGATGATCGCGCCACTATTGTCACTCACTAATGCGCGTGTACCGTCAACGGTAATTGCGTTAGCATCGATGAGAGGAGGCCCATTGCCAATAACAGCGGCGGAAGGTGTGACCACATCGTCGCCTGACAGGACGCCAAAACCACCATTGCTCAAATCAATGGTAAACACTGATGTTGGTGTTACCACCAATAGGCGATCGTTGGCATTATCGACCTCGATAGAGCGCACCAAAGTTGGGTCAGTAATGCCCGCAGGCAAGCCAGCCAAGAGCGTGCGATTACCATTATCAAGATCAACGGTGAGGAAGCCTGGTATACCTTCATCAAAGACGATGGCTTGATTGTTTGTGCTATCCAGCGCAATACGAGTCGGTGTAACAAAGGCTGGCCCAGTGCCAGCGCCAGTATTATCCGATACGACACTGGTTGAAAAATCAACGAGACTAACGGCGACGATTGCTGGTGCAGCGAGATCAATAATCAGCAGTCGATTATTATTATTCGCAGCATCGACCACGAATTGATCAATACCAGGCTCTACCCTCACAGGTAAGCGTGTCACGCTATCATCAGTTAGGCCAATTTGTAGCAGGTTATCGCCTGCCGGCGTGTCTTCAACGACAAATAGGCGGTCATTGTCAGCATCCAATTCACCCGCACCAGATAGCGCCTGAAATTCAGCACCGGCTGAGCCAGGTAAGGCGCCGCCATTAAAATCGACGGGGAAAGGGCTGACTTCGCCGCTATTTTCGTCAACGATGTTGATACCACCAGTGCCAGCATCGATGACTAAAATGCGCTCTCTCTCACCATCGGCCAGCGCCGAGCCGGGTGCTGAAATCACGGTTGCTTGTGAGTTAACGCTGATAGTTTCTGTTGAGACCTCACCATTCACATCTGTTGCTGTCACAGTAATTTCGTTATCACCGGTGCTTAATGGAATGGCTGCGGCAGACCAGTTGCCGTCGGCATCGACGCTAGCAGCAACATCGTTGCCCCCAGTGCTGACGATAATTGAATCAATGGCATCACCCTCTGGGTCGGTAGCAGTGCCGCTAATGGTGATGTTATCACCGATGACCAAACTATTAGCACCTGGGAAGCCAATCGTGATAATCGGCGCGAGGTTGTCAGTGACAGTAATAGTGAAATTAGCCTCGTTCGTGTTGCCATCACTTTCTTGAGTAAACACGGTGACAACATGACTGGTGGCAGTTTCAAAATCGAGAGGGCCAGCGACCGTGACAACGCCAGTGCCTGGATCAATGGCAAAGCGACCGCCAGCATCATCAAGTAAGCTAAAGGTCACCGTGACACCGTCAGCGAGCCCATCGACAAAGGCAGTAAGGCCGGTGAGTGCGCCGATGATTACTGATTCGGCTACACTGTTATCAGCAGCGTCGGTGTCGATGAGGGTAGTGACAGTGTCGGTCCCGGTACCTGGGGTGGTATTGTTGTCACCGTCCGCAGAAAGGCCAAGGCTGCGGCCAAAGCCACCGCCGCTGTCACAGGCGCTGACCAAGAGTAAAATAATAGTAATCAAATAAACGTTAACATACTTGCTCATAATGCATTCCTCATCCCTCACCTGTGTAATAGCATACAAGTGAGGAAAATTCTTTTTCAGTTATTGAGCAATAATCTCATTACTATTCGCTGCTTGTCTAGTGTCGAAAACCTTTACAAAATATAAATTAACTATAAAAAACAATAACTTATTAATTTTTTAGGCAGACAAGCGGTACCTATTTCTCGATATTTATTGTTGTGTCACAGCATTTGCGCTGACGTATGAATGCATGCTGAGTAAACCAGTCAGCATTATTTTGTCATTGATAACCATATTGTCGCCATGCTTCGTAGAGAACGATAGCGACGGCATTGGATAAGTTGAGGCTGCGACTGTTATCTTTCATCGGGATGCGAATAAGAGCATGGGTGTTCGGTGAAGCTAATATTTCGCTAGGCAACCCGCGAGTTTCAGGTCCAAACAATAAAGCGTCACCAGCTTTAAAGTGGTAGTTAGAGTGTGTTTGTGTGCCTTTGGTTGAGCAGGCAATTACGCGATCAGGTTTTACACTATTAATAAAGGTATCGAATGATTTGTGCTGCGTCACACAAGCGAGCGCATGATAATCGAGTCCGGCACGGCGTAAGCGTTTATCATCCAGATCAAAGCCCAAAGGCTCTATTAGATGCAAGGATGCCCCGCAGTTGGCGCATAGCCGTATAATGTTACCGGTATTGGGTGGAATCTCAGGCTCAAATAAAACAATATGAAACATAACTTGAATAATCCGTGTTTAGTACAGGCAAGTTTAAATGGCAGATAAGCAGTTGTTATACCCCGAGGGCACGTTAGCACTGAAATTTTGTGGGATGGATTTTGCCAGCCCACTGGTTTTATTATCCGGCTGTGTCGGTTTTGGTGAAGAGTACACTCGCGTAGAGGGTTTTTCCAATCGCGATGTCGGCGCTGTCTGTTTGAAAGGCACCACCTTAGCGCCACGTTTAGGTAATCCACCGCACCGTATCTACGAAACTGATATGGGCATGTTAAATGCCATCGGTCTGCAAAACCCAGGTACCAAGTATGTCGTTAACGAAATTCTGCCGAAACTTGATTTTGACGAAACACAGTTTATCGCCAATGTGTCAGGTTCAACGATCGAAGAATATGCTGAAGTCACTCGTTTATTTGATGACTCACCAATCGATGCGATAGAAATCAATATCTCCTGTCCCAATGTCAAAGCAGGAGGCGTTGCTTTTGGCAATGATCCTGATATGTCAGCGCGCGTGGTCGCAGCCTGTCGAGCGGTGACAAAAAAACCCATTATTACCAAGCTTTCGCCAAACCAAACGGATATTGCAGAAAACACTCGACGTTGCATTGAAGCAGGCAGCGATGGCTTTGCTGTGATTAACACCCTAATGGGCATGGCCATCGATGCAGAGAAGCAACGAACCATTATTGGTAACAACCAGGGCGGTCTATCTGGCCCGGCAATCAAGCCGATCGCCTTACTTAAAGTGCACCAGGTCTACCAAGTATGTAAAGCACACAATATTCCTATTATCGGTCAAGGTGGTGTGACTAATGCCACCGATGCTATCGAGTTTATGCTTGCCGGCGCAACGACCGTAGGGGTGGGCACGGCATTATTTTATGACCCACTGGTTTGCAGCAAAATCAATGATGGCATTATTGACTATTTACAAAGACATAATATGAATTCGGTAACTGAGTTGATAGGTGCATTGCAGTTAAATAGCTAGCAGATAATGCGCGTACCTAGGAGAAGGCATGTCATCTTGTTTGCGATATAATGGCACACAAACTAATGAGCGCGCCCAATATAAAAAACCTGAAATTTTAATAGTTTATTTGGTTTTTTCGAGCTTAAGAAATACTTTTCAGGTTAGATAGCTTACGAAACGAATTACTGTTTTGGGCTTGGTTGCTATTTTCTAGAGTAACGATAAGTTGGTCTCATATAGCCTGAGATATTTGCTTAACATGAGGTTGGGGGTGAGAAGATGAAAACAATCATTATATTTTTATTGCTGGTAGTTTTTTGTAGTGTTACATCAATTTCAGTTGCATCACCTGCAGACAAACAGGTAGAGAGTGCGCTGGCTGATATTTCAAAATATGAAGATCAATTCGCCGGTAAGGCGACAGTTCAGTCCAATACGATTAAGCGCACACTAAAGCTATTAGGTTTAACACGACAGCGATTAGACAGCTCTACCAATCAAGCCAGCCCTTCATGGCAAGAAGCCGATGTTCGTTATAATAATTTGGTAGAAAAACTAAATGGATTTTTGGTGCCGCAGAAATCGACTGCTAGTAAATCCGCTGCGGCAGCCCCCGTCACGACACAACAAAATACAGCGCCAAAAACCAGCAATAGCACTACGCAAATGATTTCGCAGCAGCGTGTACGTATTAAAAAAATAAATCGAGATATTATTAGTTCGACAGATACGATTGACAAGAATGGGCCGAAACCATTCCAAGATGTAGAGTACGTATCGAAGTGGCAGAAGAAAGTTGATCAATTTAAGCAGTCACTTAGCAAATATAAAGATTTTTCTACTGACAGTAAGGTTATTGCGGCCAACCAATCATTACAAGAAATGGAAAATATGATGGTTTTTGGTCGCAGTCATGCGGCTAAAGAAATTGAAGCGCTCGGTAATGTTCAGCAGCGCTTACATGCGATTGACACAGCTATGCATAGCATGGGAATTACGGATGAGCCTCAGCAGCCTTTTAAACAGGGAGACTTATCGCAGTGGCTAACAAACCTATCTAAACTGCGTCAGTACGCGTTAACGACACATACCCCCTTGCCAGAAATTAAAAACCGAGCCTATTTGCCCAACACGCGGTTCACTGTTGAACAGGATGGTGTTTACGATATGCAGGATGTTGATCGATTAGAGAGAGGTTTAATTAGTACAGTAACAAAGATTGATTCAAATTTGGCAACCTTTAGTGTCAACCTTGCAGAAGGTTTGAAGCATGTTTCTATGACTATTGATCGGTATAGCACTTATGATCCGGCGAATGTCGATGACCAGAGTCAACATTTTTTATTCAAAGGTCGCGCCGATGAGGCTAGAGCAGAATTTGCGCGAGACCGAAACTATGTTAGTGCAGCAGCAGAGTTTGATAAGTTTCTTAAACGTGAAACCCACAAAGGTAAAATTAAATTATTACAACAACTTGATGCGGCGGCGAAACAATATGAAGCGAATTATAGAACCGCATTAAAACTTGTCAGAATGCCAAAATCAGTAACATCTGATGCAGAATTAGTAAAAATTGCCAAGCAAACTTTGACTAACCCTAAATATGAATACGTTGGCGGTATTAAACGGCTTGTTGTGAGCGCTGAAAAAGTGCACCGAGAAAAGCAAACCAGCAATGTCGAATACGATAAAGTTGATATCAGTCTCAGTGGCAATATCAAGTTGTCAGGAACGGAAACCACCTATTCTTATGCTTGGGATGAATTTCAGGTTGCAACAGCAGAGTCAGAGGCAGATAAATACTATATTTTTTATACCACATTTAAATATTTCACTAAAGGTGGCAGCACTACACCACTGAATAAATGGATAATTAGCGATCGAATTCATGTCGGTGAGATACCTGCAGAAAATATTTCCTTGGACTAAGCTTGTTAAGAGAAAGTGGGAGTAGTATTAATTCAGTTTTTTTGGATTAAAATATCTACGGCAATTTATTGCATAGTATGGTGAGAGATTCCCCACTTTTGTTCTGATACATTTTTGAAAAATGCGTTGATGATATGTAAACCTACTTAGGTGATTCGAGCGCAATAAATCACACATTATAATTTAGTTGCGGTCAACGAGAGATTATAGTTCCCGCCTACTTTATCTGGGGATTATATAATTTCACATATTGCATTACATATTTTAATACCGCTTGTGTTGGCTGTTATTTTCTATCCTAAAGCATGGCGTGTCAGCTATGTATTAATGCTGGCCGGTATTGCGATTGATATAGATCATTTGTTCGCTGTGCCAATCTACGATCCGGGTCGTTGTAGTATTGGCTTTCATCCTTTGCATACATTAGTGCCCATGGTGTTCTATGTGGCAGCATTAATACCCGCCAAGACACGTGTTGTGGGTGTTGGCTTAAGTGTTCATATTATTCTTGATGCAGTAGATTGTCAGATGACGAGCGGTGTTTGGTATGTTAGCTAAGGAATCTCTAAATCACTCATAGTTTGAACGATGAGCGGCACTAGCAGATGCCTCGCTCCTATGGCGAGAAATGCGAGCTAGACTGACAAACCCAGCTCTTTAATTTTTCGTGTCAGTGTATTACGCCCCCAACCTAAAAGATTCGCGGCAACCTGCCTTTTCCCGCCTGAGTGGCGCAAGGCCGTTTCGATCATAATGCGTTCAAATTCTGGTATGGCTTGCTCCAGTATTTGTTGATCACCTTGAGCCAGTTTTAATTCTGCCCAGCGACGTAATATCTGTTGCCAGTCTTGATCGCTATCGTCGTTAGCCGATTCCAGCTCTGTCTCTTTTTTCAGCTCTTGTGGTAAGTCTTCAATGCGTACGCTTTGACCCGGGGTCATTACAGTCAGCCAGCGGCAGGTGTTTTCAAGTTGCCTGACGTTGCCGCGCCAATCGAGGCGTGTCAGTAAATCACGTGCATCTTTTTCTAGAGACTTGCTATCGACTTTAAGTTCGCGGGCAGCGCGTTTAAGGAAATGCTCTAACAGTAAAGGGATGTCTTCACGGCGCTCACGCAGTGAGGGAATATGCACACGAATCACATTAAGGCGATGAAATAAATCTTCGCGAAAGCGACCTTCGTTGACTAAGTCTTCAAGGTTTTGATGAGTTGCTGCGATAATGCGAACGTCTACTTTTATTGGCGTGTGGCCACCAACACGATAGAACATACCATCAGCCAGAACACGTAATAAACGTGTTTGCAGTTCACTTGGCATGTCGCCAATCTCATCGAGAAACAAGGTGCCGTTATCCGCTTGTTCAAAGCGTCCTTTACGCTGGTTATTGGCACCAGTGAATGCGCCACGCTCGTGACCAAATAGCTCAGATTCCAATAAGTCGCGTGGAATAGCCGCCATATTCAAGGCGATGAATAGCCCACCAGCACGTGGACTGTGACGATGTAATGCGGCGGCCACTAATTCTTTACCGGTTCCGGTTTCACCGTTAATTAATACGCTAATATTAGAGCGCGATAAGCGACCAATGGCACGAAAGACTTCTTGCATGGCCGGTGCTTCGCCGATAATTTCACTGGGGTGTTCAGGGGCTAATTTTGATGCCGATTTTAATTGGGTGTTTTTTGTATTTTGTTGTTGTTCAACGGCGTGTTGGACTAATTCAATAGCATCATCAATATCGAAGGGTTTAGCCAGGTATTCAAAAGCACCACCGCTATAGGCCGATACTGCACTATCGAGATCAGAATGTGCAGTCATAATGATAACCGGTAATTCTGGGTAGCTGTTGTGTATGCTCTCTAGCAAATCAAGGCCGCTCATGCCCGGCATGCGGATATCGGCAATAATGGCGTCGGGTGTTTGCAACGCTAATTTGTCTAGCACATTATTGGCATTGTCAAAGGTTGTGACATTCATTTGTGCGCGGGTTAATGCCTTTTCTAACACCCAGCGGATTGATCGGTCATCATCGATCACCCAAATATTATTTTTACTCATGATCGGTCTCCCCCTGTTTGTAAGGGTAAGGTGATACTAAAAACAGTATTTTGAGGTTCGCTGGTGCATTCGATAGCCCCACCATGTTGATGCAATAGTGACTGTGCAATAGCGAGGCCTAAGCCGCTGCCATTGCCGCTTATACTGACCATGGGATAAAAGATTTTTTCGACCATGTTGGTAGCAATGCCTGGGCCGTTGTCGTGAACTTTCAAGCGCAACACAAGCTTATGCTGTTTGCCGCCGATAGTGATGTGGCGATCTGTACGTGTACTAAAGGTAATGATGCCATCACCTTTTAAGGCTTGTGCTGCATTGCGTGCAATGTTGAGGATGACCTGTACCATCTGGTCAGCATCGACATACAGCAACGGAATGCTGGGGTCGTAATCACGCTTAATAATGAGCTTGTCTTGTGCCTCGGCAAGTACCAGTGTTCGAACATGTTCAAGTACTTGATGAATATTGATGGCTTCTTTATGCGGCAACGTATTGGGGCCTAGCATACGGTTAAGCAGATTTTTCAGCCGATCTGCTTCACTGATAATAACGTCGGTATATTCTTTTAAGGCCGGATCAGGCAGTTCGCTTTCAAGCAGTTGTGCCGCACCACGCAAACCACTTAAAGGGTTTTTAATTTCATGGGCAAGGCCACGTACGACTTCGTGTGAAATTTCGTATTGCGCGAGGCGATGCGCTTCACGCGTGATTCGTGCGTGCTGGTCGATATCATTCATCTCTAATAACAAACATGGTTCGCCCTCTGTTTGGCCAAAAGGCGTCACCGTGTAGTCGATAGCGATATTGTGTGTGCCATGGGTTGGTAAGGTGGCTTGATATTCAGTAAACATATGTCCTTGAGCTAGCGCATTCTTAAGTTTTTCAATGAACTCAGTCGCCTGTGGCATGAGCTGACTAAGCAGCATGCCTTCTGCCTGTTTGCGACTCATTGCCAGCAGGTTTTCACCCGCCGGGTTAATGAACAACAGTCTCAGTTCTTTATCAAAAGCCAGTACCGCTGTGCTCAGATTATCAAGAATAGGCCAAAGTAGATCTAGCGCGGTTTGGGAGCGAGGCATGTCATGATGAGTGCAATTTGATAACCAGCTTGTTTTATTGTTTGCTGTTTGTTTTGTTGTTGGTATGAAGGTTTCATTATTGTGTTTTTTGGGTTATCACTTAAAAATTTTTAAATATCAATTAAGTTAAAAAAATTGTATTTTTTGTGCCCCAAAACCTTAGATTTAAAGGGCGTTTTTAAGCGAAGCACTCATTGCACCATAATAGTGCATATTAGCTGTTAAGGGAAATCCAGAGCACAGTGCGGGTTTGTAACGGTGGTCGAACCTACTGATTGGCTGGGTTGCGTGGATTGGAGGGCGCGAAAATAGAAGCACGTTTAATGTGAATGGTGACACTATTACTCGAAAGCTGAACAATGTCGCCGTGTTGATTAATAATCACCGCGCGAATACTACGGGTACCCCGATTAAGGTTGCTCAAGCCGACACTGCTGGCTGATGTGGCATAGCCGAGCTGGCCACCATCGACTAATGCCGACAAGCGATGGCCTTTCTTTACGCGCAAGGGAGGGTCAATTTTAGTGTGGATGGTGGTATTGCCGGCATCACCGGTTTGCAGTGTCGTATTGTTAGCCGGGCTGGTAATCGTAAACTCTTTGTAGTTGCCGCTATCGTTAGCTTTAGGGTCGGTGGTGACAGCAGGATTGCTTGCTGTTTTAGGCTTGCCACGGGCTTCTTTAGCACTATAGATTGTTATCGGTTTTAGTTTGATTTCCTTGGCGCCCTCGCTCGGGCTATCGGAAAAGGTGATGCTGCCATCAGAGCCAGTAGATTGATAAATAGTATCGGCCAGTACCCCAGTTGACCACAAGGGGCTGGCGAGTAAGCCGATAAAAGCCAAGCTAATTAATCTAAGGTAGCGCATAGCGTATCAACATACGCTAGTGTGGATTCAGTCTCAAGGCCAGAGTTCACAGTTTTGCTTGATTTTTGGCTATAAAAAAGCCCCATCCATATAGAATATGGTGGGGTTTTTTTATATACATTTAGCAACAGCTGTACCCCAAAAGAGCTTGCCCCCGTGTTAAACACGGGGCAGGCTCCGCGAAAGCGTGGGGGCAAATAGCGCGCTATTTACAAGCTGTAGTACATATCAAATTCAATCGGATGCGTGGTCATACGCATACGTGTGACTTCTTCCATTTTCAGTTCAATGTAAGCGTCGATAGCATCATCAGTAAAGACACCGCCCGCGGTCAAGAAGGCACGATCTTTATCCAATGCTTCCAATGCTTGATCTAGTGAATGGCAGACCGTTGGGATTTCTGCCTCTTCTTCTGGCGGTAGATCGTAAAGATCTTTAGAGGCAGCGTCACCTGGGTGAATTTTGTTTTTAATGCCGTCAAGCCCCGCCATTAACATGGCTGAGAAGGCGAGATAAGGATTGGCAGTATTGTCAGGGAAGCGTAGCTCGATACGGCGTCCTTTAGGGTTTGCAACATAAGGGATACGAATCGAAGCAGAACGGTTTTTGGCAGAGTATGCCAACAACACAGGTGCCTCAAAGCCCGGCACTAACCGTTTGTAACTGTTGGTAGAAGCGTTGGCAAAAGCATTAATGGCGCGGGCATGTTTAATTAAGCCGCCAATGTAATAGAGCGCATTGTCAGACAGACCGGCGTATTTGTTACCACTGAATATATTTTTGCCAGCTTTACTAATCGATTGATGCACGTGCATACCGCTACCGTTATCACCGACCAAAGGTTTAGGCATAAAGGTGGCTGATTTGCCATAGCTATGTGCTACATTGTGTATAACGTATTTTAAAATTTGAACTTCGTCAGCTTTTTTGACCAGGGTATTAAAAACAGCGCCTATCTCGCACTGTCCTGCAGTGGCCACTTCGTGATGGTGAACTTCAGTAAGCACACCCATCTCTTCCATGCATAAACACATAGCAGAACGCAGATCTTGCAAGGAGTCGACCGGAGGCACGGGGAAGTAACCACCTTTAATACCAGGACGATGCCCCATATTGCCGTCTTCAAATACTTTTTCTGATGACCAAAATGCTTCTTCAGAACCAACCTTATAAAAGGCGCCACTCATGTCAGCACCCCAACGCACATCATCAAAGATGAAGAATTCGTTTTCAGGGCCAAAGTAGGCAGTATCACCAATCTTGGTGGATTTTAAGTAGGCTTCTGCACGCTCAGCGATAGAACGTGGGTCACGCTCGTAACCTTGCATGGTGGCAGGCTCGACAATATCGCAACGCAGGTTAACGGTGATTTCATCCATAAACGGATCAACTACGGCGGTATTGGAGTCTGGCATCAAGACCATGTCGGAGTCATTAATGCCCTTCCAGCCTGCGATGGACGAACCATCAAACATCTTACCTTCTTTAAAGAAGGTGCTGTTGATTTCACGCACAGGCACGGTCACATGTTGCTCTTTACCGATGGTGTCAGTAAAACGCAGGTCGACGAATTGGGCGTTACTGTCTTTAATCAGCTTTTGCACTTTAGTTGCGGACATGTCTCCTCCAGAGTGGATATTGATGAATGGCTAACGTTTGCTGTTCGCACAGCCAAATGTTTGTCTGTTGTTAGCAATAGCTAAACCATCGAAGCATTTAGTATGCCACGATAGAAATTATATAAAATTCAATAAGATATGATATTTGATGATGATTGGATCGTTGTTTGTTTGCTCTATTATAGGGCGTAATAAATTGAGCGCACCAATGTAATACTAATGACGCTGTCGTTAAATGGGATTGTCTTAACCAGGTTAACTAAGCTAAGACAGCGCAACCATTGTTGTTAGTATCATAGCGATTTTAGGCGCAAGGTTCTAGTACTCCGTCAATGCGATAATGACGTATTCAGAGCCGCCCAGATGATCCAAGACAGGGCGCAGCCCGGAGGGAATGACGAGTCCTTTTCAAGAGCTGCACCAACAGTAGGCGCTTTAGGCGACGCCGTATTGGATCATCTGGGTGGCTCCCTACGGGCGAGTTGTGAAGCGGTCGTCCGCGTTGTTGCGCCTCTGGGCAAGGACTCATCATTACCGGCGAGACGCGCCTAGCGTCCAACCGCTTTACAACTCGCTGAATACGTCATTATCACATTGACGGAGTACCCGTGTTTAGCAAAAACAAATAATGAAAAACGACTATTTGCACGTTGATTAGAGGAATTAATGTAGGTTTGTCTTACTGTCATAGCCGACAATAATGGTGTTGGTTGGGGTGCAATGTTTGCTAACGACTTGCATTGCGACATGGCTACCATGTTGTTGTTTAAGCTCATAGGCACATAACGGATCAGGTAGTAGGGAATTATTATCACCCATCAAGCGAATCGCTATGAGCACATCCATCACGCTGATAAAGCGCTGCGCCAACATTAAGAATAATGGATAATCGTTGGTATCGAGGTGGGTGGCAGCTTCACCGTAAGCAGTCTGGCCAAGGCCAATATAATAGCCAGTATTGACTGCAAGTTTACGGCTACGGCCAGGAAACAAGCCGGATAGCAGTAAGCAAGTATCGCCTACATTGCGTAAATCTTTGGGTCTTTGGTGCCCATCATTACACATGGCTTCAAGGTAATGCGGTGCAACAGCTCTGCACAAAGATTGCGCGCGACGGGTAAAGCGTGACAGCAGCACGACTAAATAATGTTCCAGTATTTCGCTAAGATGCAAATGTGCTTTGGCCTGCGCCTCATGAACTAGGCTGTGCCATTGAGCATTACTGCTTAGTGTTTGCAACGACTCTTTCATAACAACACCTCTATCTAGTCTAACGGCAGTTTCGAGAAAGATCTTGATTTAGTACTCCAACAACCTTGTATTGATGGGTTCAGCGAGCCAAGAAGCGGCCAGATGCTAGGCGTGCTTACGCAGGGCTAGTGATTTTAGCTCAAGTGAGCACAACAACG
>JAESQP010000018.1 GCA_016765075.1 Gammaproteobacteria bacterium | reverse complement strand
CGGAATTAGGAACGATAGCGAGTGATGGAGAAAAAAATAAATAGCGTTAGTTGGCGTAGAGTCATTGCGGTATTGCTGCGTAGCCAGCGACGAGTTTACGATGGTGTGGCAAAGCGGCACAGACGCAGGATGGTCGGGGTATATAGGCTGTCGCGTACTTAGAATCCTCAGGTTTCATTAAGTATTCATTCCTTCCAGTCATGTCATAGGCGAGTCGATTTTGTACAGGGAAGTACAAAATCTATCACGAGGTAGCGACACAATCGGTTTCATATTCACGCTCTGCAAAGCCTAAGGTTTGTGGCTTGGCTTATTGTTCCTGAAGGCGAGAAATATGAATCTTACGAAGGCCACCACCCCTACGGTAAAGACAATGTCCCCGGGTACCCGCATCCAAACCAGTGCCTCCATAATTGGACTCTGCATAAACTCAGCTGATCGTGCAAACGCATAATAATATTTTACGCTGGCGTAGGTTTGCCATAGCCCCTGGGGCAACAATGACAGAAATGTCATCATTGCGAGACCAATGTTCAGCGACCAAAAAGTGACTTTAAGGTATTTTTGGTTCCACTGAGATACGTCTGTCAACCCGCGCATGCAAAACAACATCAAACCAATACCCAGCATGCCATAAACACCAAACAAGGCAGCGTGCGCATGGTTGGCAGTTAAGTTAAGCCCTTGCATATAGTAGAGTGCAATGGGGGGATTAAGCAAAAACCCAAACACTCCCGCACCCAGCATATTCCAAAAAAGTACCGCCATAAAAAACATAAAGGGCCAGTGATAGGCACTCGTCCATAATGCCTGTCTTTCCAGCTTGGCGTGGTTATAGGCTTCAAACCCAACCACCATCAAAGGCACAACTTCAAGCGCCGAGAATGTGGCCCCGACCGCTATGACTGCCGTCGGCGTGCCACTCCAGTAAAGGTGATGAAAGGTGCCTAAGACGCCGCCACCTAAGAATATAATCGTCGCAAACAGCACCATGATGGTGGCCACTGAGGCTCTCAACAATCCCATGCGTACAAATAGAACTGAAATAATCGCCGTGGCAAACACTTCGAAAATGCCTTCAACCCATAAGTGAACGACCCACCAGCGCCAATAATTCATCACGCTTAAATGCGTCTCTTGCCCCCAAAGAAGACCCACACCGTAAAGTAAACCAATGGCAGTCGCAGCGATCGCGATCAGTAAGACCAAATTGTTGGAAGCTTTATCTTTCAATGCCGGCCACAGCGCGCGCAGCACCAATACCACCCACAACAACAACCCAATGAATAAGTATATTTGCCAGAAACGTCCTAGATCAACATATTCATAACCTTGATGGCCAAACCAGAAACTAAGGCCTAAATTTTCGAAGAAGCCGTGTACAGAAAACCATTGCCCAGCAAAGGAACCCACCACGATAAGAAGTAGGCTTACAAAGAGGAAGTTAACTCCGAAACGTTGAAACTTAGGCTCGTAGCCAGAAAGAAGAGGTGCAACATACAAGCCTGTCGCCAACCAAGCGGTTACAATCCAAAGTATAGCAAGCTGCGTGTGCCATGTTCGTGTAACAACATAGGGCAAATATTCTGCCAAGGGTAGGCTGAAGAGCCCTTGTCCTTCAACCGCATAGTGCGCAGTTATAATACCCAGCAATACTTGGATCAAAAACATGACAGCCACTACCCAGAAGTATTTAGCGGTAGCTTGCATGGACGGGGTGATTGTAACGCTCGTCAGGTTGTCCTTCTTAGCGATCCCAGACTCTGGTTGCATGTCGTCACGCCAGTCATCGAATTGCTTCGCGTAGTACCACACCAACCCTCCTATTCCGAGCAACAGTAACGCAATAGACACGAAACTCCACAGAAATACGCCAGCGGAAGGAACATTTCCCACCAGAGGCTCATGTGGCCAGTTACTGGTATAAGAAATTTCCTGCCCGGGACGCTCGGTCACAGCACTCCAAGCGGTCCAAAAAATAAACGCGGATAAATCGTGGGAATTTTTGTTATCGAGCGAAGTGTTTAAGGGGAAAGCGTAGTCGCGACGAAGATCTAAAAACTCATCGTGACCCTCAAATAACCCCTGAAAATGCGCTGCAACTTGCCGGATGGCATTAGCACGCGCGGGTGTAACGACAACTATACCGGTATCGGCAACATAGGTGTTTGCGCGCATTTGTTTTTGTAGCGCGACGGTATATATATCTTTGAGTAATTCGTTATCTGCACTGAGGTTCAGGGCGTTCTCATTGACTAAGTCAGCCAATAGAGCCTCAGCTTCGCGATGCAGCCAGTCGGCACTCCAATCTGGTGCTAGGTAGCTTCCATGACCCCATATTGAACCTTGCTGCATACCTCCGATGGATTGCCAAACATTTTGTCCGCGTCGAATGTTCTCGCCAGTGTATAGAATACTACCGTTGCTAGACTGGAAACTGACCGGAATCGGTGGCGCTTTATGGTATATTTCCTTGCCGAAGTATAACAAGATTGCAAACATTACGACCATGCTGGTCGCCAAAACCCACCACAATCTCTTGATGGTGAATGTTGCTCTGTAGGTTTCCACCATTCTCACCACCCCTCTGCACTGGCGTATTGAGTGGTTAGTTGCCTACTGCTTAACCGGAACCACCTAGTAGTAAGCAGCCTAACGAAAACCGCAGCACATGTCGACAGATATCAGGCTGACTAGTGAGCATTACTTAAACTTTAGGTACATACCAGTCTAACTGGTTAGTTACAAGCGGAAGGCGTCAAGTGTTTAGCCTTAGGCGCGGCTAAATTCTAAAGTGTTTTGTGCGCTGGCGAATTTCTCCAAACGCAAATCTGTCCGTGTTTGACCGATTTGCCCCTGACGGTCCGGCGCCGATAACGGAAGATCCGGTAGCGCTGATGAAGCACCAACTGAAGACCGAATCAGGGCGAGCCCTATACGCATTGAGAAAGCAAATAGTGGAACCGGTGTTTGGCATTATCAAACAGGTGATGGGGTTGCGGCAGCATCTCGATGCGAGGTCTGGACAAGGTGGCGGGCGAATGGACGTTAGCGACCCTGGCGTGAAATGTGAAGCGCATGAATGTGCTGAGAATGGCACTGTGAGGGTCATTTGCCATTTTAATCGGCACACAAGGGCCGAAAGGCGGCCTGCATGGGGTCGAACAGGCCTTTCTGGAGGTCGTCAACGGCCAGGAAACAGCCTGGACACACAATCATTTTAAAAAGTGCTTGTCAGGCGCAAGTCCGACAGGCTCCTAGTGACCTGTGGTAGATTTGTGGGATAATCCCCAAATACAGTAATTTTGGCTTATTTAGGTATCAGGTGAAATAATGGACAACAAACAAAAAGCGCTGTCAGCAGCATTAGGGCAAATTGAAAAGCAGTTTGGTAAAGGCTCTGTTATGCGTATGGGTGATTCCACTGCATCGCGTGATATTGAAGCGATTTCTACCGGCTCACTTGGTCTTGATATTGCTTTGGGTATAGGCGGTTTGCCGCGCGGCCGTGTAGTTGAAATCTATGGCCCAGAATCTTCTGGTAAGACGACACTGGCATTGCAAGTCGTTGCAGAAGCGCAAAAACTCGGT
The DNA here is from genome assembly GCA_016765075.1 of Gammaproteobacteria bacterium. Classification (NCBI taxonomy): domain Bacteria; kingdom Pseudomonadati; phylum Pseudomonadota; class Gammaproteobacteria; species Gammaproteobacteria bacterium. The sequence continues at coordinate 21,428 of JAESQP010000018.1, read as the reverse complement.
GGTACGGCCGCGTTTATTGATGCTGAACATGCGTTAGATATAACCTACGCAGCCAAGCTCGGCGTTGATGTTGATAATTTATTGGTTTCGCAGCCGGACACAGGTGAACAAGCGCTGGAAATTACCGATATGCTGGTGCGTTCCAGTGCCATTGATATTATCGTTATTGACTCGGTTGCTGCATTAACACCCAAGGCGGAAATAGAAGGTGATATGGGCGACAGTCATATGGGTTTGCAGGCGCGTTTAATGTCACAAGCCTTACGTAAGCTGACGGGGAATATTAAGCGTTCCAACACCCTGGTGGTTTTCATTAACCAGTTACGTATGAAGATTGGCGTTATGTTTGGTAATCCTGAGACCACTACTGGTGGTAATGCACTGAAATTCTATGCGTCGGTTCGGCTTGATATTCGTCGTATCGGTGCCATTAAGCGCGGTGACGAAGTTGTTGGTAATGAAACCCGCGTTAAAGTGGTCAAGAACAAAGTCGCGCCGCCATTTAAACAAGCTCAATTCGATATTCTTTATGGTGAAGGCGTATCACGTGAAGGTGAACTCATTGATATGGGCGTTAAGCAGGGCATCGTAGAAAAAGCCGGTGCCTGGTATAGCTATGGCAAAGAACGTATTGGTCAAGGTAAAGATAATTCACGTAATTACCTAAAAGAACATCCTGAGATGGCCAATGAAATTGATGCCAGAATTCGTGAAGCTTTATTGCCTAAAGCAGTAGCAAGCAAGAAAGATGATGAAGAGCTGGCCGAAATTTAAGCGTTAAGCCGAGTTATGGTTGGGGCATAAAGGATTTTCACTGTGTGAATAGTGCGCCACAAAGCAGTGCTTTATCCGTAATGACCGACCCTGATAGTAAAATCCGTGATTGTATTGTGCGAATGCTGGCACGACGCGAGCATGCTGTCGCGGAAGTGCATCAAAAGCTTAGCCAACGTGGGTTTGATAAAGGGCGAATTGAGCACATTATTGCTTTATTTCAGCAAGAAAACCTAATTAGTGATTCCCGTTTTGCTGAGGCATATGTGCGCTCACGGGTACAGCGCGGTTATGGTCCTCGCCATATTGAACAAGCACTATTGGCGAAACAGGTTACGGCAGATGAAGTAGCAATAGCGCTTGGGTCATTTGATGAGTGGATCGATCTTGCGCTACAGGCACGGGCGCGACGTTTTGGTGAAGAGTTGCCAAAGGACTTTAAAGATAAGGCCAAGCAAATGCGGTTTTTACAGCAGCGTGGTTTTGGCCACGAACATATACGTTATGCAATGGCGGGAGAGGCTGACAGCTGATTTTCTCCTATGTGGATTAGTGTGAGTTTGTACGTTTAGCGAAAGGTTGGTTATGCGCAGTACCAATGAATTGAGAAATGGTTTTCTTGATTATTTCAAACAGCAAGATCATGAGATCGTGCCGAGTAGCTCACTCGTTCCAGTGAATGACCCTACCTTGTTATTCACCAATGCAGGCATGGTACCGTTCAAGGAAGTCTTTCTCGGTCGTGAACAACGTACTCACCATCGTGCGGTAAGTTCCCAGCGCTGCGTGCGCGCAGGTGGCAAGCATAATGATTTGGAGAATGTCGGTTTTACCTCGCGCCATCACACCTTTTTCGAAATGCTCGGCAATTTCAGTTTTGGCGACTACTTCAAAGAAGAAGCCATCGATTTTGCTTGGGATTTTTTGACCAAAGAACTTGCAATTGATACCGATCGTCTATGGGTTACCGTCTTTGAAGATGATGATGAGGCAGCAGAACTCTGGTTAAAAAAGATTGGCATTGCTGAAGCGCATTTTCGTCGCATTGGCGCAAAAGATAATTTCTGGTCAATGGGTGTTACCGGGCCTTGTGGCCCGTGCAGTGAAATTTTTTATGACCATGGTGATCACCTTGCGGGTGGCCCACCGGGCAGCCCTGATGAAGACGGCGATCGTTTTGTCGAGATATGGAATCTTGTCTTCATGCAGTATGACCGTGCAGATGACGGTAGTTTATCTAACCTACCCAAGCCTTCGGTGGATACCGGTATGGGGTTGGAGCGTATTGCGGCCGTGATGCAAGGTACGCATGACAATTACAATATCGATTTATTTAAAACATTGCTTTCCGCAACGGCCGATGTCACTGGCACACATAAAGCCGATAAACCTTCTCATCGCGTGATTGCCGATCATATTCGTTCTTGTGCATTTTTGGTTGCTGACGGCATTTTGCCGTCGAATGAAGGGCGCGGTTATGTGCTGCGCCGTATTATTCGTCGCGCCATTCGCCATGGTTATGAGCTGGGTCAGAAGCAATCTTTTTTTAGTCGTCTGGTTGCGCCGCTGTCTGATGTGATGGGTGATGCCTATCCAGAGTTACGTGATAAGCAAATAACAATACGTACGGTTTTAGCGCAGGAAGAAGAACGCTTTGCTGAGACTTTAGAGCAAGGTATGAAGATACTCAGTGATGAAGCAGGTCGTGCTCGCGCCCAGGGCAGCGTTATCGCGGGGGATGTGGTGTTTAAGCTCTATGATACCTACGGTTTCCCCGTCGATTTAACAGCAGATTATGCCCAGTCCTGTCAACTCAGCTTGGATATGGCAGGCTTTGATAAAAATATGGATGCGCAGCGCCAACGTGCTAGAGCGGCAAGTCATTTTGCTGCCGACCAATCAGTCAAAATAGCTGACGATGTTCGCACGACATTTATTGGCTATGATAATTTAGCTGCAAATGCAGAAGTGGTTGCCTTGTTTAAAGAAGGCGAGCCAATACGTGAATTGACAGCGGGTGAAAGCGGTATCGTTGTGCTCGATCAAACCCCGTTTTACGCTGAGTCAGGTGGTCAGGCTGGCGATCGAGGGAAAATTGCTATTGGCCAGGGCGCACAAAACCATTTTACCGTAGAAGACACGCAAAAATTGTCTGCTGGTAAGGCATACGGCCATGTTGGCAAAGTCGTCGATGGTGTAGTGCGAGTAGGTGATAAGGTCAATAGCCATGTTGATGCAGAACGTCGCATTGATACGATGCGCCATCATTCTGCGACACATCTCTTACATGCGGCCCTACGCCAGGTGCTGGGTGAGCATGTTGAGCAAAAAGGCTCTTTAGTGGAGGCAGAAAGGCTACGTTTTGATTTCTCGCATTCGCAGCCTGTTAGCAAACAAGAATTAGAGACCGTAGAAAAAATGGTTAATATACAAGTTCTTGGCAACACAGCAGCGGATGTTGCTGTGTTGCCGATGAAAGAAGCGATGGCAAAAGGCGCTATGGCTTTGTTCGGCGAAAAATATGGTGATATTGTTCGCGTGCTTCGTTTTGGCGATTTTTCGGTTGAGCTATGCGGCGGCACCCATGTTGCACGAACGGGCGATATTGGCTTAATAAAAATCACCAGTGAGGCAGGTGTTGCCTCTGGCGTACGGCGTATTGAAGCCGTGTGTGGCAGCCAGGCCTTGGCTTGGCTTGATCGCCTGGAAACGGTTGTTGATGAAGCAGCCAGTTTGGTTAAGTCCGATCGATCAAATTTACCAGGAAAGATAAAACAGTTAGTTAATAAGCAACGTGAAACCGAAAAAATTATTGATCAATTGCGCCAGAAATTATCCGCGCAGGCGAGTGCCAACTTGGCCGACCAAGCAATAACTATTAGTGGAATCAAGTTGTTAGCAGCCCGTGTTGATGGTGCTGATGCAAAATCGTTGCGCGATACCGTTGACCGACTGAAAGATCAGCTCGCACCTGCTGCGGTGATATTAGCCGCAGTCGATGGTGGCAAAGTGAAACTAGTTGCCGGAGTGACGAAAGGTTTAATAGAACAATTGCCCGCCAATCAACTGATTAATGTCGTGGCAGAAAAAGTGGGTGGCAAAGGCGGTGGTCGGCCTGATATGGCACAAGCGGGCGGCAACAATCCCGGTCAGCTCGATAATGCCTTGGCCTTAGTGCCAGATTGGGTTACATCTAAACTTTAGATTCGTGGTAATTCTTCCAATTTGGTCTAATTTAGCGTCTAATGACGGGCTTTTTTACAGGTTTTATGGCTTTAGTTGAAAATGCTACTGAAGCTAGAGCCAATATTGGTTACTCTACATGGCACTCGTTGTGCAAAAATATGGCGGCACTTCTGTCGCTAATACAGAGCGTATTAACGTTATAGCCGACAAGGTGTTGCTGGCTAGACAATCAGGCGACAAGGTCGTTGTCGTCGTATCTGCCATGAGCGGTGAAACTAATCGTTTGATCGGCCTTGCAAGAGAGATTGCTGATCAGCCGAATCCTCGCGAACTGGATGTTTTGTTAGCTACTGGTGAGCAAGCCACTAGCGCATTACTGTCTATGGCGTTGCAGCAGCGTGGGCTTGAGGCGCGTTCTTATACGGGCGCTCAAGTACGTATCTTGACCGATGCGATGCATAATAAGGCACGTATTATGGATATTAATACGACGGGATTGCAGCGTGACTTGGATAATGACAAGGTAGTTGTGGTGGCTGGTTTTCAGGGTGTTGATGCCGAGGGAAATATTACCACACTAGGTCGTGGTGGTTCCGATACGACAGCGGTTGCGTTAGCTGCAGTTTTAAAAGCGGATGAGTGTCAGATTTATACGGATGTCGATGGTGTGTACACCACGGATCCGCGAGTCGTGTCCGCTGCGCGTCGAATGGAGCGACTGACTTATGAAGAAATGCTGGAAATGGCGAGCTTAGGCGCTAAGGTTTTACAGCCACGCTCGGTAGAGTTTGCCAGCAAATATAATGTTCCGCTACGTGTTTTATCTTCATTTAAAGAGGGTAAGGGCACGCTAATTACCGGAGAATGCGAAGCAATGGAACAAGCACTGATATCAGGTGTTGCCTTTAATCGTGATGAAGCTCAGGTTACCGTGCAAGGGGTGCCAGACCAGCCTGGTATTGCCTATGGCATTCTCGGACCTGTTGCAGAGGCGGGTATTGAAGTGGATATGATTATCCAAAACGTTGGTGCCGATGGTGCTACTGATTTTACCTTTACGGTGCATCGTAATGATTACGATAAGGCGATGGAGATATTGCGCAGCATAGGCGACAAATTGGGCGCGCGTGAGGTTAAAGGTGATGCCTCGATTGTAAAAGTATCACTGGTGGGCGTGGGTATGCGCTCACATGCTGGTATTGCCAGCAAAACTTTTGAAGTATTGGCAAAGCAGAGTATTAATATCCATATGATATCGACATCGGAAATTAAGATATCAGTGGTGATAGATGAGAAAGATTTAGAGCTGGCAGTACGAGCACTACATAAGGAGTTTGAGTTGGAGTAGGCTGTTTTGAAGTGCCCCTGTTAAATTATTGAGTTTGGGTGAACCTTGCCGATAACGTATGATAGCCGAGATAAGGATAGGCAAAAGGACAGGGATGAATCATCAGGAATAGCCCTATTTGATTGAGGAAATAGGAAATAGGAATGGGGAGGATTATCCATGTTAATTTTAACGCGACGTGTTGGCGAATCGCTGATCATTGGTGATGATATAACGATCACTGTGCTCGGGGTAAGGGGAAATCAGGTGCGTATTGGTGTCAATGCACCGAAAGAAGTGTCTGTGCACCGTGAAGAAATTTATGATCGCATTCAGGATGAAAAAGAACAAGCGCTAGGTGCCGAAGAGGACGAAGCGAGGGTCATGAGTTCGTGATAGGCACCGTCGTCTGCATATTTGTCATTTACTAAGAAGTATTTGGCTGAGGCAGATGTAGCGGTACTATCGAATCTGACAACTGATCTATGGCTGATGTTATAATCGGTTGCGTCAAACAGCGCGCTGTTATTAGGAGAGATGGCCGAGCGGCTGAAGGCGCTCCCCTGCTAAGGGAGTATAGGGTTTATAGCTCTATCGAGGGTTCGAATCCCTCTCTCTCCGCCATATTTAAAAATGAGCGCTATGCTTATTTTTTATACCTGATAGAAGAGCCACATTCGAACCCTCGATGTAATAAATTAAATCAGGGTTCGACTCGGGCATCGTTAGATGCGAGAGAACAGCGTCAGGCTGGCTCGCAGGGCGAATGCACACAGTGCATGAGCAACCCCTCTCTCTCCGCCATCCTTGAAAATATTAGTACTCAATTGTGCCGTCTATTCTTAAAGCACTCTGTGACAGGACACTAGTGTCAGCTCATAGTCAATATACGCTGAAGTTATAGCAGAGCTGTAATCACAGACTAAGCATTGATGGTGCTGCAACTGAAAAATATTATTTTGTATCTATTGGCGTTACTACTTGTAGCAGCGCCAATACTGTTGCACGCGGACAATACGCCGCAAACTGACCAGCAAAGCCAGTTAGTAAATGATGTTTCCGAACGTATTCAACAAGCCCAAATAAGTGGTGTTATCAAATTGATGCCGGGTGAAAATATACTCACCCTGGCGAAATTATTTTTCCGGCAGCAGCCTGGTGCTGAACAGATTTTTATTGAGGATGTCATCAGGCTAAACCCTCAAGTGTTTGACAATAGACGAATAAATAACACTCCTGTTGGAACAGTACTTAAATTACCTGACTATATTTGGCAAAAAACAGCAACAGACGAACCGCAGCCAGCAGACACAGCGCAGACATCAACTGAAGCAACGCCAGAAATATACCTCGATCAATATATAACGGAAAGTGATTTAACAACCATTGAATCCGCCAGACAAGAAGAAGCTCAACTTCTCGGCAGGCGGTCTCTGGCAGTAGAGTATCGTTACTATAGTGATCAGGATGATTTCCTTGGTGATGAGACAGAGCAAGGTCTCTATGTTAATTATCGCAGGGAAACCTTGCACTATGGTGAGCTGGATGTGGAGCTGTCGCTGAGTGATTTTAGCCAGAGTAGCAGCAATTTTAGCAACCGTGAGGGAAGTGGTGGGCTGGTGACATTACGTCAGATCGATATGCCCCTCTTCGGCAATTGGTTGCTGAGCAACACATTGGGTCATCAACGAAGTTTTGCAGGTTCTCTGCTACACGGGGGCTTCCGATTTCGCTTGCCGACATCGCTGCTACTGGGTTATAGCACTGATTTGTCCGATAGTATCAGGAAAATACAGGCCTTTGCGGGTGCAACCGGCTCTTATGAAGGCGTGGCATCACAGCAATTTGAAGAGGATGGCGGCACCTTAACCGGCGCCTCTTATCAACAACAACTCACATACTCCCTGGCTCTCGGTGGACAATTGGTTACTTTGCAAGGGCATGATGAGGTGGTTGACCACAGCAGTGTGTTGTTGGCAGGAAAATATGTGTCGCCAGACAACACCCAGGCCTATGAACTGCGTTTTTTGGCTGATGATAATGCGAATTTTGGTGTCTGGAACGACAACAGGCGGCAACTGAGTTCAAGTATGAATTTACGTTATGGCGCGTTTTATATCGCACCTGATCTGCTGTGGACGGATGTTGATATTGCCAACGATCAGTTAGGCTTGTATTTACGCTTTGATAAACAGAGTTTCAGAAACAGTTTCTCGACCGGTTATGATTTCTTTGAAACTGGCATTGACAATAATGCACCGGCTTCGAGTGAAAATCACACAGTTCACTTTAATAGCTCTTATCGAGCCAGTCGCAGACTTACCCTCGGTATAGCCAGTAATTATTCACAACGCAAATTCACATCTACATCAGCAGTAAATGATCAACAGAATAGTTGGCAAGTCAATGGCTTTCTTTTTTATCGTTTTGCGTTTGGCACCAGCCGTTTTGAGTTATTTACCAATGATCTCGATAGTGAAACTTCAACAAACAGCCGTGAAAGTAATCGCTTGCGTTTGAGCCATGATTGGAACACGCCACAGGCCTATCGTGTTACAACACAGTTTTCAGTAGAAAACGAAAATTCCGTAAGAGATGAATTACAGCTATACACGGTGAGTTTGTTATACCAGCAAGATATCCTGGGCAATCTTTCCTGGGGCACCAACTTATCCCTGACACGCAGCGATAGTGAGCAACTGGGTGGACAAAGTAGCGCTAATGTAAATATCAACACACGTTGGCAAATTACACCACGCTGGCACATCAATATGTCGGCGAATTTTAACCAGGCCATGGTCAACAGCAATAATTTCTTTAACCCCTTTGATGATGTACAACCAAACACCCTTGATGATGTGCAATCAAATACCCTATGGTTGACGTTAGGGTATGGCAAAACCGCTGGGCAGCGCTATCCTATTTTTGGGCAAGGCAATGCCAGCTCGGGTACAGGCACTATTCGTGGTGTTGTTTTCTACGATGAAAATCGTGATGGTATCCAGCAGGCGGGAGAAGAATTAGTCCAAGGTGAGGTGCTGTTACTTGACGGGCGCCATGAAGTTAGGACAAATAATCAGGGACGCTTTGAATTTTGGCCGGTAGCAACAGGTCGCCATCATGTCCGACTGGCACTTGAGAATTTACCGTTGCCCTGGGGGCTGGCAGATGATTCGCCGAGACAAGTTGAAGTAGGCTTGCGGAAAACGACAGAAATTAATTTCCCATTAATCCGGTTAGATCAGTAATAACCTTCATAGTCTCCCCGTCCCGGTGAAAAATAGGGCTAAAGATTTACGCTCCCCTTGCCGCTAGTTGTAAGAACCCTTTTTCAAGGGATTTACCCTTATCTCAAGGGATTCATGAGATATGTTACCGGCAAGGATGCAGTAGAAGCCTTATTGACCGGGATAAACATATGAAATTTAAACATTTTTTTGCTACTTCCATGTTGGCAGCAGCAGTAGTGATGCCTCAAATGGCCACGGCTGACTCACAACTGAATTTTGGTGGTATGGGTACCACGGCTGAAGCGAACCTGGATTTTCGGATTACTATTCCTAACTTTCTGTTCTTTCAGATTGGGTCAGCAGGCGCAACGGTTGACCGGGTTGACTTTGATCTGGGCGTCCCTCCCCCAGGCACACAACCAGGCTCTGGCGGCCTTTTTTCAGCAACCGGTGGTACGGGTGATGGTACTGATGGTGCGCTTACCGTTAATCTGATCACCAATGCAGCCAACGTCAGCATTGCTGCGACAGGCGGCAACTTAACCAGCGGTGCTGATAGCCTGCCTTTTGCTGATATTACTGCAACAGATACCGGCGCAATCACAGTACCGGATTTTGGCGCAACGGTTGGCCCGGTGGCGATTGGTACCTTGAGCCTGTCTGACACATGGACTTATACTTACGATAACACCACGGTATACCCGGCTGGCACGTATGACGGCACGGTAACGTATACCGTCACCGTACTTTAAGAAGCCTCCCATCCCGGTAGGACAATATGTTTTAATATTGCTCTACCAGGATTTTATTTTTTATGGCTTACCTACGCACACTGCTTGTTTTACCCCGAGTCATTTTGGCCGTCATTTTGGGCGTCATGCTGCTGCCGGCACAGGCACGCGCTATTCAGGTTCAGGTCGGTATTACTAATCCCTTTGTTTATATCCAAATTGGTCATGGCCAATTTGGTGTGCTGGGATTGTTAGGGTCACCGATCGGGCTGATTGACGAAATCAGTTTCGCTTTTCCAGCAGGTGTTCAACCTGGCGATGGCACGCCAATTAGCGGAACACCCGTTATGCCAGTTGCCGTGTTGGCCTTTAGTGGTGGTGGTCAAGCCAATTTTCGGGTCACTATAAATTCGTCAATCCCGCTGACTAATGGTGCGGGTGATACCTTACCATTTTCCGACATCAGTTGGACCACCCGTGATGGAAATCTTAATGCCGGTAGCTTTAATGACACCGCTAACCAGCTTTGGCAACAATTCAATTTTAACTTTCCAAGAGGGCGTGGCGTTATTGATTTTCTGACTTTTAGCTATGCCAATGATCAGGTCTACCGATCTGGAACCTACACCGGCCGGGTGATCTACACCATTACAGAATTATGACTATCCGTTACTACATTCTTGCCGCACTATTGCAGATGCTTACCCTGCCTGCCTTTGCGCAACAGCGTATTGTGCTGGATGATTCGCTATCTCCCCAGCAAACTTATTCGCTGGATCTAAAATGGAGCCCGCAGGATATTAACCAAGCCATTAGCGCTATGCTCAACGGGCAACCTTCTGCGCTACCGCCGCTTACCGGTAGACTGCCCAATGTCGATATACGACTCAACACCAGAGACTTTATAGGCCAGGCTGGTAGAATATTTCTTAGCCTGCCCATCACTGAAAGCGGTACTCATAGCCCTAGCAATATACAGCTGAGCTGGCGCACACGTGGAAACTTCCTCTCCGGCAGCGTGAGACCCGGACAAAGCACGCTGGTTTTTGACGGCATTATCGATCAGGCAATAACCAGTGACGTCTTTGATTTTATCCTGTCGATTGAAAATGGTGACGTACCCGATAACTTTACGCTGGAACCCGATTATGAAATTGAAATTATACCGTAGACTTGCACAATTATTGCTTGCCAGTATGTTACTGCATCCGACTGTGCTACTGGCAGCAGGCTTTAGTGCGGGTATTTCCCCACCAAAATTCGAGCTGAAAACAAAGCCCGGCAAGATTGTGAAAGAAGTCATCACCATTTTAAATACCGCTGATATAGCTGCTAACTACAATATTCGCACCGCAGACTGGCGCCTTAATGAGCAACAGGGCGTTGATTTTATAGAGGATAAATTAGTCGAAAATAGCTGCCGACCTTGGGTACGGCTAGAACGAAAATCAATACAAGTTCGTTCCGGTGCACAAAAAAAATACCGTTTTGAGATTCATACGGCTAAAGATGCTAAGCCAGGTCTATGTAAATTTGCCATCCTGATTGAGCCGGATGAAAAATTGACGGTAGGTATAGGTAAAGATCAAAATATAAAATTCCCGGTTGTTGGTCGCTACGCCGTCATTGTCTATCTCAATATTGGCGATGTAAAAGCAGATGTTGAATACCTTGGCATGGGTAAAAAACAGGCTAATAATCTTTTATTGCCTACCCTGAAATTTTATAACAAAGGAGTTACTTACGGCCGCGCTTTTGGCAGTGTCGTTGCAACAGATGCAAAAGGCAAGCGTTATGATTTACTTGTCTCTTCTTTTCCAGTGTTGCCTGGGCGCACAGAAGAAGTGTTGCTTGCACCAAACCAAGCTGATACACCAAAAGAAAAGATTAAATTTAACTACCCTCTCAAACTGAAAGGGAAAATTGAAATAGGTGGTAAAACTTTTAAGATTAACGAAACCTTTAATGTTAGGGAAGCTCTGTACAAGCCGGGTTAATAGTCCAGTTATGAACGCCATATGATATATCAACCATCAAGCCACCCGAGGCAAAAAAATTAATTGCGTGGACTACTTATCTAACGGCAAGAATAATGGACGCACGTCATGTCATGCCACGTCAGAGCTGAGCACGTCTTTGAATCATCATACATCTTTCAGATTTTCTCGGGTTTTGGTATAAGGTATGCAGTTTCGTTGCGTATAGACTAAATTAAGGTGCTTGGCTGCCGTTAAAATGTGCAGTAACTACATAAGGTATGGCTGTGCATTGATTATTGCCACCGTTAAATAATTAAAGTGTTAAATATTAAAGTGAGAAATTGAATGCGACTAGCCTGTCCCTTATTAAATAGATCTGTTGTCAATATCAGTTTTTTAGTGCTGGCAATATTCGGCGTGAGTAATAGCTATGGCGCAGAATTGTCGAGTTTTGTTGCAGATACTATTAGCGCTCACCCTAACGTGCGTGAGCAAGTCCATCTCTTCCGTCAAAATATTGAGGATAAGGAAATTGCCAAAAGTGGTTGGAAACCCCGCGTTGACTTAGAGGCATCTTTTGGTTCATTTAAAGGCGAATCACCCGTAACAGGGCCGAATTCAATCGATTATGAAAGTTCTCGTGCCGAGCTGTCAGTGACTCAAAATCTCTATAACGGTTCTGATACTAAATATCAAGTTAGCCAAACAGAGGCGAGAATTAATGCATCATTATTTGAGATATATGATGCGGCGGATAATATTGGATTAGATGCGACACAGGCCTATTTAGAAGTACTTAAACAACAACGTTTGTATGAACTTGCCATTAAGAATGTTAATTCTCATGAAGCTATTCTTGAGCAGATTCAAGTCAGAAGCCTTTCGGGAGTGGGTCGTCGATCACAATTGGAACAAACAGAGGGTCGTGTCGCCAGCGCGCATGCCAGCTTAATTGCACAGCAAAACAATTTACAAGATGCGGCGACACAGTTCCATCAAGTCGCTGGGCGATATGTTGATCCATCGACATTAATCGAGCCTGTTTTGCCTGCACACCCAGGTTTAAGCATTGAAGACTTAACCACACGTGCATTAAGCAATCATCCTGCACTGCAAGTAGCTAACTATAATATACAAGCTGCACAAGCAGATTATCGCCGCTCACGCAGTAAAAATAAACCCACTATCGATTTACGTTTGGCACAAGAAATTGGTGAAGATATCAATGGGTTAGATGGCAGTACTGATGAACTTAGTTTGGTGCTTAACCTTAATTACAACCTTTATCGTGGCGGTGCTGATCGCGCGGCGCAAAGACAGAAGATTAGTGTAATACATGAGCGCGAACAGTTTGCTACGCGAGTGCGCAGACAAGTGATTAATGCACTGCGATTGTCTTGGGCGGCAGACAAGTCCCTCAGCAAGCAGCTTGCTTTTTTGCAAGAGCATGTTGAAAAATCTGAAGCCACTTTAAGTTCGTATCGGGAGGAATTTTTTATTGGTCAGCGTGATTTGATTAATGTTCTCGATGCAGAAAATGAACTAAATGGCGCCCAAAATAGACATACAGAAGCCTATTTTGATTATCTCGCTGCACGTTACCGTATTCACGAAGCCCTGGGTAGTTTGTTTGAGTCTTTGAACCTTGATGCGAAAATTGCTGATCAAGATTTGCAGGTTTCTCGTATCCAAGCCAGAGGCGAAGATGTTTTGCCTTACAATAATGATTACGACGCAGACGCTGTTGTTAATCCTACTGACCATTGTGACAACACAATTAGAGATGACACAGTGGATGGGTTCGGTTGCCGTAATCAGCCTGAAATTGACTTTGAGCAATACCAATCCTTTGATGTATCAGCAGTCGATGGTGGTTACAGAGCATTTTCTCTCAAAGACGAAAATAGTGCCATGCTTAAAAAGCTAAATACGTTGCCTGTACTCACAGACGATAAGTTTAATCTGGTGCAAGATACTATTTTGACGATTGCACAGGAAGACCTACTGAGTAACGATAAGGATGCAGAGGGTGATAGTCTGCATATTCAGCGCTATTCCCAACCTGATAATGGGAGATTAGCATCGGATACTAACAACAATCTAATTTATCGCCCTGATGAAGGTTATATTGGTGACGATCAATTTACTTATACCGTATCTGATAGTAGTGGTGATTCTTCAACAGCGACTGTGTATTTGCAGGTAGTTTCGATTGAGGGAATAGATTTATCAGAAACGCAGTTTGTGAACTTTCTCTACAATGAAACAGCATTAACAGATGCATCCGAGAATAAAGTTGATTCAATTATTGCTGCTCTGCATAAATCCTCAAATTCCGAAATTTGGATATTTGCACATACCGATGATGTAGGCTCTAGTCGCTATAATTTAGCGCTTTCAAAAAGACGTGCCGATGCTTTACAAGGATTGCTTATTGAGCACGGCATAGATGCCAAAAGAATAAAAGCAAATGGTATTGGTGAAAATAAGCCATTGGCCGATAACATGACAGAGTCAGGCCGTGCGATTAATCGACGTGGAGAATTTCACTTCCGCGAAACCTCAGGGCTTTGGCAAGAAGAAAAATAGCAGAGATATTTTTCACTGTATTTAATACAAATCAGTCAGGCACTATGGAATAGTGCCTTAGAGTAGCTAATGTTTTGGCAAGCAAATGGATTGCGTGGAAGTTACAAATCGGGTGCTCGTAGTACCAGCGTAATTCTATTTTTCTTGTTTATGGCGCTATTCCCTTCACAACAGAATGCGAAACCGTTCGCTGATAACCTACTGTTAGAACGTTTGCTCAATAAATACAATAATGAAGCGAAAAATCGCGGTATTGCGTTGAATGTATTGCTTGAGAGGTTGAATGAAAAGCCAGTCTCCAAAAAACTGATAGAAGTTAATCGTTTTTTTAATGCCTTTTATTATAAGGGCGATATAGAGCTATGGGGCGTTAACGATTATTGGGCAACGCCGGAAGAATTTATCGGCCTCCACCAAGGTGACTGTGAAGACTATGTTATTTCAAAATACTTTGCCTTGCGCGCCTTAGGTGTCAAGGACGAACAACTTTATTTGACTTATGTTAAGGCGACCAGAGAAAATGTGGCGCATATGGTGTTGAGCTATTTTGAAACACCACAAGGTATCCCATTGGTTTTAGATAATTACGAATTGCGTATTATGTCAGCGGACAAGCGAACCGATTTACTTCCCGTGTATAGCTTTAATGCTAAATCGTTGTTCTTAACTAATGCATCAGCAGGTTTGGGGCGGGCACTACCCACCGACAAGGTAAAAAATAGTAAATGGGAGCAACTACTTACTAATATAGGCAAGGTAGACTCATGACTTTGTTTAAGCAGGTAGCCTTATTAGTCTCTTTAGTGTTTTTGTTGCTAGTGATTGTAACGATCATTGGTGATTTTCGTAGATCCAGTGAGTTTTTAACAGGGCAGTTACAAACAACAGCGCAAGATATGGCGACGACTCTGGGTATCAGTATTTCAAATAGCGACACCAGTAGCGATATTGCATCGCTTGAAACACTATTTAATAGCGTTTTCGATAGTGGATACTATACTCGCATTCAATTGACGGATTCTAACGGCGACGTTATCCATAAAAAAGAACAAAAACTTGCACTTCGTGAAGTGCCGGATTGGTTTATTTCTCTGGTACCGTTACGTGAGGCAACGGGAACAAGTCAGATTCAACAAGGGTGGATGTTAGTAGGCCAGCTATCGATTACCGTTCACCCGGGTTTCACTTATGCAAGTTTATATCAAAGTTTAAAAATGACCATACTATGGGCGATAGCATTATTTCTTATTGGAATGATATTGCTTTGGTTTTTGCTACATAAATTGATGGCACCGCTAGAGAGCATAAGACAGCAAGCAGACGCGATTCATACAAACCAATTTATTCAGCAAAAAAAATTGCCATCAACCCCGGAATTGCGTCGTGTTGTCGAAGCGATGAATCGTATGATTGCCAAGGTGCAAAGCATCTTTTCTGCCCAGCAGAATACTTTGTCCAGATACCAAGACCTATTATATGTTGATAGTCTTACGGGTTTAGGCAATCATAAATATATTGTCAACCAGCTGGAACATAGCCTGCCGGAAGATACAACAAACTACGCCAGCATAGTAATGATTAAGCTGAGTGGGGTTGACGTATTACGTAACAGAAAAGGATATGATGTGGCAGATATCATTATCTGTCTGGTTGCGGATTTGTTGAATGAACATTGTATTGCAGATGCAGATGAAAAGTGTGCTCGTCTTAGCGAGTATGAATTTGCGCTGCTGGTATGCATAGAGCCCGATGTGGTGACAGGACGTATTGAAGCGTGTTTTGACGATTTTAGAGAAAAAGTCAAGAATGGTCTGATGATAATCGAGTGTCACTAGCGGCTAGTGTAACGCGCCTACAAATGAATAGAGTGGTAGGTGAAATCCTGGCGGATGCTGATTTTTCACTCACCCAGGCATCTGCAAAAAGCCCCTACTCAATTGTCGAAACTGTGCGCTCAGATATGCATTTACCACAAGGTAAAATGCAATGGCGCGCTTGCCTGGTGAATGCACTCGAGAATGGACATTTTTACTTGGCAAGCCAGCCAGCACTAGACAGAAAAGGCAGCATAGTTCAGAAGGAAGTCTTTGTTCGATTAAAGAATGAACATAATGAAACGATTCCTGCGGGCATGTTTATGCCAATGGCTTTGGCGCTTGGTTTTGGTTTGGAAATCGATAGGGCTGTATTTAAGTTATTAGTGCATGCTGCTAATATGGAAAAAAATATTCCGGTTGCACTCAATTTAACCGCGCCATTTTTCGATAGTCATTGTCATATTTCCCAAGAATTCTCCAATTTATTGACAAAATTTTCTGCATCGCCAGGTAATCTTTGTCTGGAGACAAGCCACGCAATATTTAATCAACATCCGTTAATGTGCATGCAAGCGGCCGATCGTCTACGTGCGCTTGGTCATCAATTTGGTATTGATAATTTTAATTTAAAGGAATCATTAGATATTTTACAATCGATTCGTCCAAGTTATATCAAGGTTAATGCAAACATGCTGATTGATTTAACACAGCCAGGCATGTTGAATGCTTATCAAGCGCTTCGCACCCTTGTCACGACACTGGATATTCAGCTTATTGCTGTTGGAGTGAGCTCGCAAAAAAGTCATGATCATTTGCTTGAATTAGGTGTTGATGTGATGCAAGGGTATTTTCTTGCAGAGCCACAAGATTTATTATGAGTGAAGCCAGTGTAAAGCTACACAGTACCCCTCAGCATGATCCATTGCTGGAGTGTTTAGTTATTTTTGCAAAGCAGTTTCATCGTCCGGTTTCTGTCGATGCCCTGATATCAGGGCTGCCCGTTGAACCTGGTGCAGCTGGACCTGAAATGTTTTCAATTGGCAGTTCAAAAGGACTATTTTCACGCGTAGCAAAACGTGCTGGTTTTGCCTCTAAATTGATTAAAAGAGAGTTATCAGAATTATCTGATTTATTGCTGCCCTGTATCTTGGTATTAAAAGATCGTAATGCTTGCATTCTCGAGAGTATTGATTATGCAAAAGGGCAGGCGAAGGTTATCTTCCCCGAAGTAGGTGATGGCGAAGAGTGGATAGACATCGAACGCTTAAAGCAAGAACATACGGGCTTTGCTTTCCTCTTAAAACAAGAATTCACCCAGCGTAATCGTTCAGTACGTTTAATTAATGCCAGAGACAGTCACTGGTTCTGGGGAACGTTAGCACATTCAAAAGAGATATTTTTCAGTGTTCTTCTTGCCTCTGCAGTAGCTAACTTGTTTGTCATTGCGACGCCGCTGTTTACCATGAATGTTTACGATCGTGTCGTACCTAATAATGCATTGGAAACGTTATGGGTATTAGCTATAGGTATTTTGATTATCTATATTTTTGATGCGTTAATGCGATTTATTCGTAATTATTTGCTTGAAATTGCCGGCAAAAAAAGCGACATCATTATGTCGTCTATTTTGTTTGAGCAAGTGCTGAACTTGCGTATGGATCAGTGGCCAAATAGCGTGGGTGCCTTTGCCAATAATTTGCGTGATTTTGAGAGCATCCGTAATTTCTTTACTTCTTCAACGATAGCGATACTTATTGATTTGCCATTTGCGGTCATATTTTTATTAATCATCTGGTATATCGGTGGCCCCATGGTTGCTATACCGCTGGTAATTATTGCGGTGCTATTAATCTACAGCGCAATATTGGTTAAACCACTGCGTGATAGTATAGAAAGCACCTTTGAAGCATCAGCCAATAAAAATGCGCATTTGATTGAAACGCTAAGTTCAATTCAAACAATTAAGACATTGGGTGCCTCTCATCACTCGCAATGGGTATGGGAAGAGTCGACAGGCCAAATTGCTCGAAAATCAATGCGAGCACGTTTATTGTCAGGTTCAATTACAGTGACGACCAATCTGCTGGTGCAGACTAATACGATTGGCTTGATTATTTTTGGTGTTTATCAAATCAGTGATTCGCAGCTTTCTCTTGGTGGCTTGATCGCCGTAGTCATGCTGTCATCACGTGCAGTCTCCCCAATGAGCCAGATAGCTAGTCTGATTACTAATTTTCAACAAACACGAACCGCCTATAATTCGCTTAATGAGTTAATGAATAAAGGTGTTGAGCGACCAGCAAATAAAAAATTTGTTCGTCGCCCAGCATTTGAGGGTGCCATTGATTTTCAACATGTTAACTTTTCTTACCCTGAAGCGCAGCGCGCATCTCTCGCCGATATTAGCTTAAAAATTAAACCAAAAGAACATGTCGGTATCATTGGTCGTGTCGGCTCGGGCAAGACTAGCATTACCAAATTAATAGTGGGACTTTATGCGCCAACAGACGGATCTATCTCAATAGACGGTATTGATATTAACCAAATCGATCCGGCAGACTTGCGCCATCACATTGGTTATCTGTCACAAGATGTTGAGCTAATGCGTGGCAGTATACGTGACAATCTTGCATTTAAAGACCTGCATATTAATGACGATCGTTTGTTGGAAGTTGCCGCAATTTCGGGTGTTGATCAATTCGTTAATAAGCTACCTATGGGGTTTGATACACCCGTCGGCGAACAAGGTATTTGCTTGTCAGGCGGTCAACGTCAATCGATTGCGCTAGGTCGGGCTTTGTTGCTTGATGAGCCTATTCTAGTGCTTGATGAGCCGACGAACAGTATGGATAACACCACCGAAACAGCCATAAGAAAACGCTTAATGGATTACACACGAGACAAGACATTGATACTTGTTACGCATAAAGCACCAATGCTTGCTTTGGTAGAGCGGATTATCGTTGTTGAAGATGGCCGTATCGTTATGGATGGCCCAAAAGATAAAGTGCTAGCAGCACTTAAAGGTGGTCAAAGTGACCTTTGATTCCAAGAGCACGGCTAATGCACATCGTAATGACCAGGATATTGCTTATATGCGTAGCCTGTCTGCTGCGGTAATACAGCGTTCGCCACGCTATTTGATGATGATCATATTCCTCATTGCTGCTTTAATTGGTACGGCTATAGCCTGGATGAATTGGGCGCAGATTGATGTTGTTATACGCAGCAATGGCAAAGTTGTGCCAGCGAACCAGGTACAGCTCGTACAAAGCCTGGAAGGGGGCATTATTTCTGAAATTTTGGTTCGGGAGGGGGATATTGTCAGCGCAGGCCAATCTTTGATCAAGATTAGTGATATCGCATTCTCGGGATCATTTGAAGAGAATCGCTTGATTTATTACGAGCTAAAGGCAAAAAGTGCGCGCCTGCAAGCGGAGGCATCAGGTGATGAATTCGTGCGAGATGAGGCTAAGGGAAGTAGCACCGTCTTTGCTTAATGCTGAGGAAAGCCTCTTTAATAGCAACAAGCAGCAGCTGGGTGAAACACTCAGCATCTATCAAGAACAAATAAATCAACATAATATTACCTTGGAAGAGGCACAGTCAAAACAGCGTCAGTTACGAAAATCGCTTAATTTGGTTAGAAAGGAAATAACAATTAAAGAGCCATTAATGCAACGGCGAATTATTAGCGAAATCGATTTTTTACAACTACAGCAACGCGAAGCTGAACTAGAAGGTGAGTTAGAAACGGTTGGTATTTCTATTCCTCGGATTCGCTCTACAGCAAAAGAATCGCAGCGCACCTTGAGGCAGAATAAACTTGATTTTCGTAATAAGGCAAAATTAGAACTCAATCAAATTTCTGCGGAAATCTCACGTTTGGCTGAAGCGCAGGCAGCATTGCAAGACAGGGTACGGCGAACGACACTACGCTCACCTGTGGATGGTGTCGTGCAACGTTTATATACCCATAGCATTGGTGGCGTCGTGTCACCAGGCAGTGATGTACTTGAAATTATACCCAGTGGTGATGCCTTGGTGGTCGAAGTTCAAATAAAGCCTGCGGACATTGCTTATATCGACGTTGGTCAAAAGGCGAGAATCAAATTCTCAGCCTATGACTTTGCTATTCATGGCAGTATTGAAGGTAAAGTGAGTCTTATTAGCGCCGATACCATTACAGATGAAGATGGTGCAAGTTATTATGTGGCAAAAATTGTGCCTGATAGACCTTATGTCGGCAGTGAGTCGTCGCCGTTACCAATTAAGGTAGGGATGACCAGTGAAGCCGATATCATCACTGCTAAAAAATCTATCCTTGAATATTTATTAAAGCCAATTTATCGGGGCTTGAATAAGGCGGCAGTAAACTAGATAAAAATGAAATATCAACAGACCCTAGTATGCTCTCAATCAAATTCGTTTAATCGCCACATTAAAAGTGTGTTTGGCGATCAGGTCACTATACGCTCGCGTTTACTCAAACCGAATATTGATAACGGCAAGTTACAGATAATTCATGCGCCCTCTTATGTCAATCAACTTGCGGGTTGGGTTGGTGTATTTGCGCAATCAACACCTGTCGCGATAGCAGTTACTGCTGACGTGCCTAATGTTGAGGCAATGCTCAATTATGCGCATTATGGTGTAAAGGCTTATTGCAATAGTTTTATGGCAGAACCCTACTATAAACAGTTGCAGCGATTATTGGAAAATGATCAAACCTGGTACCCCCCCTCATTGCTAGCTAAAGCACTTGATGTTGCACGCAAGAGTTTAAACCGATCATCCGCTTTCAGTGCTTTAAATCAACTGACATCGCGTGAAAAAGAAATTTCGTTTGCCGTGGCCGATGGTAATAGTAATAAAGCCATTGCGCAGCAACTCGGTATTGTCGAACGTACTGTAAAGTCTCACCTCACTCATGTTTTTGAAAAATTACAGGTAAAAGACCGTGTCGCACTAGTAATTTATCTCAATCAATTCCATTTCAGACAAGAAGATAAAGTCGGCGCACCCTGATTTCTCATTAAAAAGACATTCATCGTATTTTTACCTAGTACCTTAGTACGATACACAAAATTATTTTTTACCCTTATTCTTAGCCTACTTATTAATAGGTTCACGTTATGGCAACTAAAAATATTGGAATTATCACCGAGTTAAGCGGCAGCGCCGAGGTTCGTAGCGCTGAAGGCATTATCAAAATTGTTAATATCGGCGATATTGTTCACGACGGTGATGTGTTGATAACCGGTATTGGTACCGATGTCGTTATTTTATTTAACAGTGGCCGAGAGCTTGAGATAGGTGAAAAAGCCGAAATCTTGCTCGACGAGACAGTTTCATATGATTTAGGTGTCTTTGATGATGCCCAGGTCGATCAAGTGATCGCTTTACAGCAATCTATCGTAGATGGCATTGATCTTGCCAACATTGAAGCGCCTGCTCTAGGCAAACAAAATCAAGATGAAGCAAATGCGCTTGGTCAAACATCGATTTACGATCGCGAAGGAAGGGAAGGCATTGTCGATACTGATGGTACTCCATTTAGCTTTGGCCGAGAATTTACCGATTTTGAAGACATTATTGGTGCAGATGAATTACCAGCCTTTGATGTTAACGGTAATCAAGTAAATATTCTTGTACCGCCATCCGGTCCGGTGGCGAGCATCACGCTGGATAGCGAGATCACGGCAGACGACATTATTAACGCGGCCGAAGCGGGTCAGATGATAGCCATTAGCGGCAGTGTGGGTGGCGACGTACAAACGGAGATCGGAAGAGCG
>JAESQP010000017.1 GCA_016765075.1 Gammaproteobacteria bacterium | reverse complement strand
GATGACACCACCCCACCAGTCACAAATACGTATTTGGTCATAAACTCAGAAGATAAAAAAAGACAAACGTCGAAGTCCTACAAAGTACCAGATTTAGCTAATTCTCTCAATGAAACAAGGCTTTAAATCAGCACTTAGATTGAAATTATCAATCAGAGTGCCAGTCAAATTGCCAACTCAATTCGCCGTCACTGGCAACAAAGGGCTGACAGATACAAAGCCCAGCAATGGCCGCCAATTTACCGTCGACATAGATTAGCGGTATACGGCCGCGTAACCAATGAGGTATTGCCCACTCTTGAAACAAGGTTTTTAGCTCACGTGAGTGAGCCTGCCCTGCTGGCTGGCAACGCTCACCACCTTGTCGAAAGCGAACTTCAATTTGTGTGTTGTCTGCTATGCGCAATCCATTACCGTTGGTTTGATAAGCGTGCAATTCACCATCATCGAGTTTAAATGTCTCATTTGTCTGTCCCCGTAATTGCAGACTAAATACCTTTGTCTCGTCGGTCAGCACTAAGGGTGCCATGGCGTAGACTTTGTCGCGATAGCAGCGTATTTCGACACCACGCCAAACGATGAACGGTGATCGATCTTGCGCACTGGTTTCAAGCTGGTTAATCATTTGCTCAAGGCGCTGGTGATTAGGTGCGCGTAACGCTAACTCAGCTAGCCAATAGCGAATTAAATTGGCTCTGCGCTGGTGTGATAAATTATTTAACGCTACACGCGACAAGGTGTTATCGCTACCCGCAACTGTGACCATGTCGATACTTGCAAGTTGTTGCAATAAACTAGCACTCTCGGCGCAATATGCTGCGCTGCGTGATAAAGTCTCACTCGCTGCTGGCCAATTTTGTTTGAGCAGTGGCAAGATTTTCTGGCGCAAATAATTACGCTGAAAACGCAGCTGTTGATTAGATGGGTCTTCAACCCAGCTAAGCCCTTCTGCTGTTGCATAGTTCACAAGGTCTTGCTTACTAAAACCTAGTAAAGGCCGCATGTGCCGGCCTTTGGCAAAGGCTTTTATTTCCGGCATCGATGCTAAACCCTTTGGCCCTGCGCCACGCAAGGCTTGCAATAAAAATGTTTCTGCTTGGTCGTCTTTATGTTGTGCGGTGAGTAAAATATCATGCTCTGCGAGTTGGCTCGCCAATAATAAATAGCGTGATTCACGTGCTTTTTCTTCTACACTATCACCCTTGTTGAGCGATAGATCGGCATTCATGCCAACAAAGTCTATGCCATATTCATCACAAACAGCACGACAATGATTAGCCCATTGCGCACTAAGGGAATGCGGCAGAATTCCTGAGGAAGTGCCCTTGGGGTGAAAAGACTCAGCTTGAAGGCCGTGATCAATATAAATTGCTCTAACTTCTATTGGAGTTTCTTCCGCCTGTAGCCTTGGCATAAGCTGCACCAAGGCATGAAGCAGAACCGAAGAGTCGACCCCACCACTGAAAGCGACCCAGTAGCGTTGAACATTGGGGTATTGTTGCAGCACTTGTAACAGCGACTGCGGCGAGAAATCAGGCACTGGAGTTTGTTAACATAATGCAGATCGGCACATTACCCTAGCTTTCTTTGAACGTACCGATATTCATTAAACGCTGACGACGCTGTGCTAATAAGGTGTCAGTATCCAGTGTATCTAATGCGGCCAGGTTAGCTAACAAGGCTTGCTTAATATCCGCAGCTGTCGCATCGACATTACGATGCACGCCGCCTAAGGGTTCTTGAATGATTTCGTCAATCAATTTGAGTTCTTTTAATCGTCGTGAAGTAATGCCTAAGGCTTCTGCTGCATCAGCTGCTTTTTCTGCGCTCTTCCATAAAATCGATGCACAGCCTTCCGGTGAGATGACAGAGTAGATACTGTGCTCTAGCATCAGTACGCGGTCACCAACACCTACGGCCAAAGCACCACCTGAACCACCTTCACCAATAACGGTACAAATTATTGGTGTTTTTAAACCCGACATCTCAAATAAATTACGCGCGATGGCTTCACTTTGGCCGCGCTCTTCAGCACCCACCCCTGGATAGGCGCCCGGGGTGTCTATAAAGGTGAGTATTGGCAAATTAAAGCGTTCTGCCATTTTCATTAAACGCAGGGCTTTACGATAACCTTCTGGCCTTGGCATACCAAAATTACGGCGTATTTTTTCTTTGGTATCACGGCCTTTTTGATGGCCGATAATCATCACTGGACGACCATCGAGGCGCGCAGGGCCACCCACAATTGCCGGGTCATCCGCAAAGGCACGATCACCACGCAACTCTTGAAAGTCAGTAAATATACTTTGCGCATAGTCCAGGGTATAGGCGCGTTGTGGATGCCGCGCTAACTGTGCTACCTGCCAGGCTGTTAATGAAGAAAATATCGACTCTGTCAGTTTTTGGCTTTTTTCTTCTAGCTTGGCAATTTCTTCGCCAATATTAATTTCATCTTCATTGCTTGCGACATGACGTAGCTCGTTGATTTTTTCTTCTAGCTCAGCAATAGGCCGTTCAAATTCCAAAAAATTCATATTCATATTTCGATTACAGTTTGCCTAGGAGGCTGTCCTAGTCATTTTAATTTGATCATTTTATATTTAAATCGCACAACATGCATATTGTCCCACATTTTTACGTCCGTTTTATCCTTATCCTTGATAAACGGCTATCAATAAACAACATGGACATTTTCTGGCGCTGTCAGTTTACCCAACTTTGTTAGTAATTCCTGGCTTGGCCGCACTTTCCAGTCTTCTGGCAAAGGGATATTAACCCTACCCTGCTCTGATTGGTAATTAAGTAATATTGTACATTTACCCTGTTTATATGACGTTAAGATTGTAGCCAGTTTGCTGGCAAAATCGCTGGCAAAATCATTGGCATTTTTCTTTATGTCGAGGCGAATCGCTTTGGCAAATGTCTCACGCGCTTGCTCGATACCCCAAATACGATCGGCACTCATCTTATAACCACCCGTGTAATCGTCAACAGTGATCATACCTTCAACAACAACGATGCTGTCTTTGACTAAAACTTCGCGGTATTGACGGAATGCCTCGGCAAACACGGCAACCTCTAGGCGGCCGCTATTATCATCAAGCGTGATAAAGGCAATACGATCGCCACGGCGACTATTCATCGTGCGTATAGCCGTAATCAATCCTGCAATCACAATGCCCTGCTCACCAGAAATATTAAGCTCAGCAATAGTCGCCGTAGTAAAACGCTCAAGCTCTTCACGAAAACGTGTAATAGGGTGACCACTCAAATACAAACCCAGCGCAACCTGTTCACTCTTGAGTCGTGTTTCTTCATCCCATTCTTCAATAGACTTATTAATAATGACATCTGTGACTACAGGTGTATTCACATCACCACCAAACAAATCACTCATACCTGTCGCCGCATCACTGGCATATTTATCAGCGACTAGTAATGCATTGGGTAGGTTCGCCAATAACAAAGCGCGATTCTTATGAAAGCAATCGAGCGCACCAGCGCGAATCATTGACTCATAAACACGTTTGTTTAGTTTGCTTGAGTCAACACGACAGACAAGATCGCCAAAGTCTTTATACTCGCCACCTTGTTTGCGCTCGCCAACGATGTTTTGTATGGCACCTTCACCAACGCCTTTTAGTGCACCCAAACCATAGCGAATACTATTGTCACTTACTGCTCTAAACATATAGTGGCAACTATTCACGTCAGGCGGAAGTATTTCGATCTTCATCACCCTGCACTCATCGATAAGCGTGACAACTTTATCGGTATTGTCCATGTCAGATGACAATACAGCGGCCATAAATTCAGCAGGATAATGTGCTTTTAAATAGGCGGTCTGGTAAGCAATAAGTGCATAGGCAACGGAATGGGATTTGTTGAAACCATAACCAGCAAATTTTTCAATAAGATCAAATATACGTGTAGCGAGCCTGCGGTCACAGCCATTTTTTTCTGCGCCATCAACAAAGAAACCACGCTGCTTGGCCATTTCTTTAGCATTTTTCTTGCCCATGGCTCGGCGCAATAAGTCCGCACCACCAAGGGTATAACCTGATAGCACCTGCGCTGCCTGCATCACCTGTTCCTGATAGAGAATGACACCATAGGTTGCCTTCAACACCGGCTCCAGACAGGGGTGCATATAGTTCACTTCCTGTCGCCCATGTTTACGGTCAATAAAGTCATCAACCATGCCTGACTGCAAAGGCCCAGGGCGAAACAAAGCAACCAAGGCGACAATCTCATCAAAACAATCTGGCTGTAGACGTTTAATCAAGTCTTTCATACCGCGCGATTCAAGTTGAAAAACAGCGGTCGTAGAACAAGCCTTCAATAGATCAAAAGTTTTTTTATCGTCGATAGGCAGAGAGTCTAGTGCAATGCTTTCTTCGCCATTGGCTGTACGTTTTTCATTCACCGCAATCAGCGCACGATCAATAATGGTCAGGGTACGTAAACCCAAAAAGTCGAACTTAACTAAGCCAATCGCTTCAACATCATCCTTGTCAAACTGCGTAACACTATTTTTGCCACCTGGCTCACAATACATTGGCGCAAAATTAGTGAGCGCCGACGGTCCAATGACCACACCACCCGCATGCTTGCCAGCGTTACGCACAATGCCTTCTAAAGACATCGCTAGATCTAGCAAAGCAGTGACTTCCTCTTCATTGTCATAGCGATCTTTGAGCACTTCCTCTTGCTTAAGCGCCTTATCAAGCGTTATGCCAAGCTCAAACGGTATTAGCTTGGCTATTTGATCAACAAAACCATAGGGGTGACTTAATACACGTCCGGCGTCGCGAACTACCGCTTTGGCCGCCATGCTACCGTAGGTGATAATCTGTGAGACTTGATCTTGACCATAACGCTCGGCGACATATTCAATTACGCGATCACGACCCTCAATACAAAAATCGATATCGAAATCAGGCAGTGATACCCGCTCAGGGTTTAGAAAACGCTCAAACAGTAATTCAAAGTGAATGGGATCAAGATCAGTAATGCCCAATGCCCACGCCACCAAGGATCCTGAACCCGAACCGCGACCAGGGCCAACGGGTATCGATTGAGACTTTGACCAACGTATAAAATCGGCAACAATAAGAAAATAGCCAGGGAAACCCATACCAATAATCACATCAAGCTCAAGCGCCAAGCGATCTTGATAGACTTGTGTCTCTGCAAGCTCTTGGCCTAATTCACGTGCACGCGCCAAACGTGCATCAAGACCTTTTTGTGCTTCTTGTGCTAAAAAACCATTAACATCCATACCTTTGGGTACGGGAAAATCCGGCAGCGCCGTCTTGCCCAACACCAATTCAAGGTTACAGCGTTTGGCTATTTCTATCGTATTGCTTATCGCTTCTGGAATATCACTGAATAACTCCGCCATCTCTTCGGGGCTACGCAAATATTGCTGCTCAGAATAATGTCGTTTGCGTCGTGTATCTGCCAGTGTGCGGCCTTGGTGAATGCAAACACGCGCTTCATGTGCGTCAAAATCACTGCTTTTTAGAAAACGCACATCATTGCTTGCAACAACGGGGGTTGCTGTTTCAATCGCCAAGGCAACTACAGTGTGAATATAATCTTCTTCCTGGCTGCGTCCAGTGCGTTGTAGCTCTATATAAAATCGATCAGGAAATACTGAGCACCAATGTGTTAACAATTTTTTAGCAAGATCGTTCTTTTCATCTAACAGCGCACGACCAATTTCTCCTTCAGTAGCACCGGATAATGCAATCAGTCCTTCGTTTGCTTCTGCAATCCATTCGCGCTTAACGGTAGCAATGCCTTGAATTTGCCCTTCAACATAACTACGTGAAATTAAACGACTTAAGTTGAGATAACCTGTGTTGTTTTGACAAAGCAAGGTCATGCGAGTTAATTCGGCTTTATCGCTATCGCCTTGCAAGAGCACATCAACACCAACCAATGGCTTGACACCAGCAGCGATTGCCGCGCGATAAAACTTAACCAAGGCAAATAAGTTTGCCTGATCTGTCAGCGCAACGGCTGGCATATTATGCTGGGCAACTGCTGCGGCCAAGGGCTTAACACGGACAATACCATCGACTAGCGAGTATTCGCTGTGTACACGAAGATGAACAAAACTCATAGTGATAGGCTAATCGGTCAAAAAGCGCGCAACTGGCGCATAAGATTTACGGTGAATATCGCTAATACCGTGGCGTTCAAGCGCAGCGCGATGCTGTGCCGTCGGATAACCCTTATGCGCTGCAAAGCCATACTCTGGGTACTGCTGATGATATTGCACCATGATGCGGTCTCGCTCAACTTTGGCCAAAATCGACGCCGCAGTAATTGCCGCATCCTTTTGGTCTCCTTTAATTATACCGCTAACGGGCATATTCAGGCGTGGACAATGGGGGCCATCAACACGGACGGTATCAGGCGTCACCGTTAAGCGTTCAACCGCACGGCGCATTGCCAATAAAGAGGCTTGCAAAATATTAAGCTCGTCGATTTCTTCGACGCTGGCCTCAGTAATAGCCCAGGCTAATGCGTGTGCTTGTATCTGTGGCGCCAGGCGTTCACGCTGTCTAGCCGTCAGTTTCTTTGAGTCATTAAGGCCTGCAATAGGGTGGTTGGGGTCGAGAATAACCGCCGCTGCCACTACTGGCCCAGCCAGTGGGCCTCGGCCTGCCTCATCCACACCTGCGTAATAAGCCATATCCATATATATGTTCACTCCGGCTTTATTTTTTCAATGTTATTACACAAAGAAAAATGCTCAACCACTGCACGTGCAGCAGTACGACTTGCATCACAACGCAGTAGCTGATGAATAAGGGTGAATTCTTCTGTCTGCGCCTGCCGCGCATGCTTGTCCTTAAATAACTTAATCACCTCAGGTGCCATTAAATCTGCTTGTAGTTCAGACTGTATGAATTCTGCAACGCATGCTTGTTTCGCCAAGAGATTTGGCAAAGCAAAATACTTTAGGCTGATCATCTTACGGACAATGAAGTAAGTCACGGCTGCAATTCGATAGCCTACCGCCATTGGTTTTTTTAACAAGGTTGCTTCAAGTGTTGCTGTACCACTAGCAATCAATACCACATCAGCAGCAGCCATTGCTGTTCTGGCATCGCCAATTATTATTTTTACTGGTAATTCTGGCGCGTATTGAGCGAACAGGTTTTTTATACTCTCAGCCTGATTCGGTTTTATTAATGGGCAAACACACTGTAAATCTGCCACTGATTCGCCCACCAATTTGGCTGTAGCAATGAATTGCTCGGCCAAAAATTTCAACTCGCTATCACGACTACCAGGCAAAACAGCCAGCAGCGGCACTCCATCCTCCAGGCCTAACTTAACTCTCGCTGCTGACTGATCATTTTGTAAAGGAATTTCATCGGCCAGCGGGTGCCCACTAAAACAGGCTGGCACGCCATACTCATCATAGATTTTCTTTTCAAATGGCAGCAAGGTTAAAACAAGGTCGACGGCTCGCTTAATCTGTTTAATACGACCCTTGCGCCAGGCCCAAACAGATGGGCTGACATAGTGGCAGGTTGGGATACCTTTACGATGCAAACGCTCTGCAAGGCCAAGATTAAAGTCGGGGGCGTCGATACCAATAAATAAATCCGGTGGGGAGTCCGTCCAGTGCTTAATCAAGGCGCTGCGCATCGCGCTTAACTCGCGATAGCGACCGAGAATCTCAACAATACCCATGACTGCAAGCCGGTCAGAATCATAAATAATCTTGCAGCCAGCCTCTTGCATTAAAGGCCCGGCAACACCTTCAAATTGGATATCACCACATTGCTCGATCAGTGCCTTCATCAAACGAGCACCGAGCAGATCGCCCGAGGCTTCGCCGGCAACGATAGCAATTCGTATTGACATTAGTCGCTATTATTTAAAAATGAGACTTTTGCACGAGACAAGTGGCAAAAGAAAAATGAGATAAAATCACACTGATTGAGGCGAAAAACGCCGGCAATACGTCCGTCTTGGCAAATTTTGTAACGAAGATCAGGGTGATTTTGGCCATTTTTACTTGTCAATTGTCTCGTGCAAAGGTCTCAATAATAGGCAATTAACGAATGATGCCACGCTGACTCTTGGCAATAAAATCCAGCAGTGGCGCAAGTACTGGATTGGCTTGAACCAGCTCAGCAATTTTCTCACTTGCTTCATTCAACATTAAGTTAGAGCGATAGAGAAGCTTGTAGGCTTTTTTGATAGCAGCAATTGCATCGGCACTAAAATCATGGCGCCGTAAACCTTCAGAGTTAATACCGAAGGGTTTCGCCATTTGGCCAGCCACCGTGACATAGGGTGGCACATCTTTATTAACGTGCGCACCAAAGCCAGTAAAGCTATAAGCACCAAGCGAACAAAACTGATAGATCAAACTAAACCCACCTGTTATGACATGGTCATCAATGACCACGTGACCCGCCAAGCTTGTAGAGTTTGCCATGACAATGTCGTTGCCTATCATACAATCATGTGCAATATGCACATAGGCCATAATCCAATTGTTGTTACCGATCTTGGTTAAGCCGCCACCCTTTGCCGTACCACGATTCATGGTGACATATTCACGAATCACATTATCGTTGCCAATTTCTAATCGTGTTGGCTCTCCGTTGTATTTTTTATCCTGCGGCATTTCACCGAGCGAGGAAAACTGAAAGATTTTATTGTTTTTACCGATAGTGGTCGGGCCGTTGATGACGACATTCGACCCTATCCAGGTACCTTTATCTATTTCAACATCAGCACCGATAATACTGTAAGGGCCTATTTCAACATCACTGGCAATGGATGCTGAGGCATTAATAATAGCAGTGCTATGTATCACGTCCTCGGAGCCTTCCCTGCACACATGATTTCAGCGCTACACACTATCTTACTGTTAACACTGGCTTGCGCTTTAAACTTCCAGATATTACGCACTGTTTTATACACATTGACATCAACAATTAACTGATCTCCCGGCACCACCGGCTGCTTAAAACGTGCACCATCGACACCAGCAAGATAATAGATATTATCTTCCCCAGGCTTAGTGCCTGTCGTCAGAAAAATGAGCACCCCTGCCGCCTGCGCCATCGCCTCAATAATCAACACACCAGGCATGACTGCCATAGCCGGAAAATGACCTTGGAAGAAGGGCTCATTAATTGAAACATTTTTTATCGCCTGCAAGGATTCGCCAACCTTGTAATCAAGCACTCGATCAATCAATAAAAAAGGATAGCGATGAGGCAGATAATCAAGAATACCTTGAATATCAATGGTGTTGCTCTCTTGTTTAGACATGAGTATGTTGTTACCTGGTATGGATTATATTTTACGGGCACAGTCTGTGTCGATTCTACTTATTTATCTATTACCTAGGCTAATTACCCAGCCCTCTGACTCGGCGTATTAAATTTGGTAGGCGTCTCAGCCCCGCTACTTGACGCTGCCAATTCGATTGCAGCTGCGCTCCCCATCCGGATGAGTAAATACCTGCCTTTTTTAAAGATTTTGTCACCATCGACATTGCCGTCACTGTGACATTATCAACAATTTCCAAGTGACCGCTGACCCCTACACCTCCTGCTATCACGCAGTTGCGTCCAATACGAGCACTGCCTGCGATGCCAACACAAGCAGCAATAGCTGTGTGCTCGCCAATTCTAACATTGTGTGCTATTTGAATCTGGTTATCTAATTTGACACCATTAGCAATCACTGTATCTTCAAGTGCGCCACGATCAATGGTGGTATTGGCACCCACTTCAACATCATCACCGATGGCTACTCTACCTAACTGCGGCACTTTTACCCAACCCTCTGGTGATGAAGCAATGCCAAAACCATCGGCACCAATAATGGCACCCGAATGAATTAAGCAACGCTGGCCAATCTGGCAATCATGATAAACCGTCACATTGGCCATGACTCGACTATCGTTACCAATTTCAACATCGCAGCCAATAATACAACCGTGGCCAATATAAACACCTGCGCTAATCTTGGCTCCGCTTTCGATGACACAGTGTGCGCCAATAGAAGCTGTCATATCGACTTGTGCGTCATCGGCTATTACGGCCGTAATATGCTGCCCAGTTTGCTGTGTTTGTTGAGGATGCAATAACGTAGCGATACGCGCATAGGCAAGATATGGGTCGGCACATATTATAGTGTGCGTCGTGCAAAGCTCGCTGTCTTGCTGACAAAGGATGATTGCGGTCGCTTTGCTTGATGCTAAAAATTTTTTATACTGAGAATTAGCGAGAAAGCTAATATCACCTTGCTTTGCTGACTGCAGTGTTGCTACGCTTGTCACAACACAATCATGGCCACTGCTAAGGCTTCCACCAACGTGTCCCGCAAGATCGGCAAGTGTATAGGTCACAACCCTTTCCTTAAAATAACGCTTACTAGCGGGTCTATTAATTTCTCTTACTGTTGGTTTGCTTCAAGCGTTCGAGTACTTTATTCGTGATATCAATGGCATCGCTGGCATAAATGACGGCTTCGCCAACAATCAGGTCATATTTACCTTCTTCAGCGATCTGTTTAATCACGTTAGAAATTTCACGCTGTAACTGACCAAGCTCTTCATTACGGCGTAAATTCAAATCTTCACGATATTCTTCCTGCACGCGTCGTAGGTCTCGCTTCTGTGAAATAATATCACGCTCAAGCAAACGTCGAGCTGACTCACTCATTGTATCGGCATCGCGCACCAGGTTTTGCTCTAGCTTCTGAACTTTCTTTTGCGCAGTGATAATTTCATCTTTACGTGGCTGAAAATCCTTTTCTAGTTTCTGCCGTGCTGTGGCAGCCTGCGGCGCCTGCTCCAACACCTTAATAGGATTAACGAAACCGATCTTTGTCTCTGCTATTACTGAGCCCGAAAACATGCAAGCCACACAGAACACAAAAACCTTTATTGTTGAACGATTAACCAACATCACACCTCACTAAAAAAGGTACTCCTAAAAAAAAGTACCTAGCGCAAACTGAAATACTTCAGTTTGATCGCCCTCTTCGTCATTCAACGCTTTGCCTAAGCTGAACGTCAACGGCCCCAATGGCGACAACCATAACATAGCCAGCCCCGCAGAATATCTCAATTCAGACGCTTCAAAGTCACTAAGTGTCCCATAAACATTACCAAAATCAAAAAATCCGCTAATTCTCAACGAATTGGAATTTTCAACAAACGGTAGCGGTAAAATAAGCTGCACGCTACCGGTAAACTCTAACGCTCCACCTAATGCATCGCCATTTTCACGCGGGCCCAAAGAATTAGCCTCATAGCCACGTACCGAATTAACACCACCGGCAAAATAATTCTCAAAAAATGGCAGCTCGGTCGTGCTGCCAAAGCCATCGCCCAGCGCTATTTCTGTCTGCAATAAAAGTCCAAGATTTTTGGTTAGCGGCCGCAATAATTCCGTTCGCGACGACAGTTTATAATAATTTAGATCACCACCACCAATTTCTACTAAAAACCGCTGCATAGTACCGCGAGTCGCCAATAAGGCACGATCCCGCGTGTCATAAGTCCATGACGTACTGAGCTGAATTGTATCAAAATCACTGCCATTGTCGTTGAGGAAGGCTAAGAATGATGGTGGGGTCTCAGCAGTCGAATCAACCGATATAGCTTCATAGCCGAATGAAAGATTCCAGCGACTATTCTCTGACAATGGGAAACCATAAACCACATTAGCATTAGATACATCAGCAATAAAACGTGCGATATTATTGTCAGCATCCGTGTCGGTATCTCGGAAGCTAATGTTGAACCCACGACTGACACCATCAATAGTGTAGTAAGGGTTGAGATAACCAAAGCTATACAGTGTATTGATGTCGCTGGTATTCACAGCCGCAGTAACACGTTTACCACTGCCAAGAAAATTATTTTGGCTAATACTAAAATTGAGCAATAAACCTTGTGACTGTGAAAAACCAAGACCCGCTAATAAGCTACCAGAGGGCAATTCCGTCACGCTAAAATTAACATCCACCTCATCATCCACACCGGCAACAGGCACGGTTTCGACATTAACCTCTTCAAAAAAACCTAAACGCTGCAAACGAATTCGCGAGCGATTAATTTTTTCCGTCGACATTGCGCTGCCTTCGATCTGACGCATTTCACGACGTAGCACTTCATCTTCTGTCTTGGCATTGCCAAAAACATTAATGCGACGAACATAAGCACGGCGGCCAGGGTCAATGACAAAGGTGACTTTAACGGTATTGCTTTCACGATCTATGTCTGGCACAGCATTGACATTAGCAAAGGCATAACCCTCATTACCGAGACGCTCAGATAATTGAGATGAAGATTCAGTCGTAATTTGACGAGAGAAAATATCGCCTGGTTCAAGCGTAATCAATGGTAGCAATTCATCACGCTCAACAACTAAATCACCTGCGACATCTGTTTCAGATATTGTAAATTTCCCGCCTTCTACAATATTGATGACAACGAAAATATCTTTTCTATTCGGGCTAATGCTGACCTGGGTTGAGGTGATATTAAAATCGATATAACCTCGGTCAAGATAATATGAACGTAATACCTCAAGATCACCCGACAGCTTTTGGCGTGAGTATTGATCGCGCTGACTTAAAAAAGCGTACCATGCAGGATCCCCCAACTGAAATTGCTTGAGCAATTTCTTTTCGGTAAATATTTTATTGCCAACAATATTAACGTTACGAATCTTGGCAATAGGGCCTTCGTCAACAATAATTTCAACCGCGCGTCGATTCAAGTCGAGCTCTTCGACATCGGAGCTAATGGTGACACTGTACATACCACGGGCAAAATACTGTCGCCGCAACTCAACCTCGACACGCTCAAGAATTGAAGGGTCGAATACCTGGCCATCTGACAGACCAATCGACTTCAATCCATCGAGCAAGAGCTCATCTTCGATCTCGTCATTACCCACAATATCGACACGCGCTACCGAGGGCCGCTCAATCACATTAATGGTAAGCACTCTGCCACGCTGCGTTAGTCTCACATCGCTAAAAAAACCAGTCTGATAAAGCGCACGAATGGCATCTTGAGTGCGCTCAATATCGAGGCGTTCACCTGTTTTCAAAGGCAAATAGCTAAGGACAGTGCCTACGGTGATACGCTGAAGACCTTCGAATTCGATATCATCAATAACGAATGGCGAAAACTCCGCATGCGCGACCGAAACAAGCAAAAACAGGCCACAGAGGTAACTCAGGAAAGTAGAAAAATAGTTCACAAATCGAATTCTAGAAATTATGGAACCTTTGATTTATTCTGGACGAAGTAGATTGTGAACTAAAATGTCCAGATTTGACATGCCCTTGGGGTGCAAGGCGCGAATCGCACGTCATAGCATGGCTATTGCGCCCTGAGGCAATGCGATAGCATTGCTGAGGAAGTGCTCTTGGGGTGCGAAGGTTCGCAACGTAGAAGCTGGGGGGTTTAGACACAAGATACACGTTCATGAATAGATCAAAGGTTCCCTAGCCAAAAATATGGGCAAGGTCATTGTATAAGGCCACTGACATTAACATAATTATGAGAACAATACCGACCTGCTGGCCAACCACTTGTACCTGTTCTGAAGGAGGCTTGCCGGTAAACAACTCCAGTACGTAGTAAAGCAAATGCCCACCATCGAGCATCGGTACCGGCAATAGATTCAACACACCCAGGCTAATACTAATGACTGCCATAAAACTGACAAAAGGTAACCAACCGGCATTAGCAGATTGCCCTGCATATTGGGCAATACTAATCGGGCTACTGAGATTGTCTATCGACGCCTTGCCTATGATCATGTTAAACAAGAATTTGATCGTCAACGCCGAAATCGTCCAGGTCTTTTCAATTCCTCGCCAAACCGCTTCAAACGGCGAATACTGAATTAAAGTGCGATGCTCTTGCATTAAGCCCTCAGGCACAGAAACCGATGCGCCAATAAACCCAATAATAGCGCCATCACGTTCTTGTGGTGTTGGCGTCAACCTCAAATGCAACGACTCTTCATTACGCAAAATTTCAACCACCATCTCCTTTCCTGGATGGCGTAAAACAATACCAACCCAAGATAGCCAGTCGCTAACCGGTTCACCGTCGGCAGCAATAACGGTATCACCTTTTTGCAAACCGGCGCTCGCTGCAGCACCATCGACCAAGACAGTGTCAATGGTTGCTGGCAAGCTTGGTCTAAACGGTTTAATGCCAAGCTGAGTAAGTAGGTCACCACGCTCAAGCTCTGCCGCGAAACCGGCTAGCAACAGCTCATGATGACTGGACACCTGGTGGCTATCTTTAACAATGATTTCTAACGGCGCCGTATCAAACAAATGATCGAGCAAACGCGTGTTGACCTGTTGCCAGCTACTGGTCGCTTTACCTGCGATAGAAATAATGGTGGTATCAGGCGATAAGCCAGCACGACTCGCAATAGAATTTTCTGTTACGCCACCTATCACCGGTTTTATGGCGGGTATACCCACCATAAATATCACCGCATAGACAACAATGGCAAAGAGAAAATTAGCCATTGGGCCCGCTGCAACCACAGCAAATCGTGTTTTTAATGACTGACGATTAAATGCACGATGCTGCTCTTTTGGAGCTACCTCACCCTCGCCTTCGTCCAGCATTTTGACGTAACCACCTAAGGGTATCATTGCGACCACATACTCTGTGTTGTCAAGACCTCGGCGCCATGAAAATAAGGGGCGACCAAAGCCAATCGAAAAACGCAACACCTTGACACCCAGTTTTTTCGCTACCCAATAATGACCAAATTCATGCACGGTCACCAAAATAGCAATGGCCACGATAAACCATAAAACGTATTGAAAAATATTACTCATTATAGGGAAATATTACTCATTAATTAGGGATAGAGACTTAGGGGGGTGTTAACAATCATTTTAATAGTCCTGCCAGTACGCATTTTTCACCCAGCAAGGCGGAGCGAGCGCGGTGTGGTTGGCCCACATAAGCGAGCGACAACGCCGCTGGGTGGAAAATGCGTGCTAGCCCTTCGGGTTGCATCTGAAAAAGCGCCATACTGCGTTGTTCGTCGCTCATTTGGAACCACCAAACCTCTCTCCTCTCGCCTTGTACCCCAAGGGCACTTCTTGCGGGGCGTCTGGCGCTTTTTCAGGTGCAACAGGACTATTAAAATGATTGTTAACACCCCCTAGTTGATCACTGTAATAATATCGCTTGCTAACTCACGTGCTGCAAGGTCATCAGCCAAAATAGCATCAAGACTGTTTGCTGCCTGCGCTGGCAACTCATCCAT
>JAESQP010000016.1 GCA_016765075.1 Gammaproteobacteria bacterium | reverse complement strand
GGATTGCAGTAACGTCTGAAATGGAAAAGAGAATAGCTTGGAGGCCAATTAATGGATAAAAACATGAAAATCTTGGTTGTAGATGATTTTTCTACAATGCGTCGAATAATCAAGAATTTATTACGTGATTTGGGGTTTAACAATACCGCTGAGGCTGACGATGGTCAGACAGCATTACCAATCTTACAGCAAGGGGGTATTGATTTTTTGGTTACTGACTGGAATATGCCTGGTATGCAGGGGATCGACCTACTAAAAGCGGTGCGTGCTGATCCCAAGTTGGCAAGTATGCCGGTATTGATGGTTACTGCTGAGCAAAAACGAGAACAAATTATTACCGCTGCTCAGGCGGGCGTCAATGGCTACATTGTCAAGCCATTTACAGCAGCGACGTTGAAGGAAAAAATCGATAAAATTTTTGAACGTATTGAGGCCGCTTAGAAAGTAAAAAGATGCAGGGAGCACTATGGAAAATCATGCTATAGAAGAAGATACACGCCTACTTAAGGCACGTGAACTTGTCCATTTCTTAGAGCAATCGGATGAAGAGGCAGCACTAAAAATTATTGATGATATTACCAATGTGCGCAGCACAGAATTATTTAATTCCATTGGTCATTTAACGCGCAACCTTCATGATTCGCTATCGGGTGTTGATGGTGGGGGCAATGCTTCAAAGCCAACGGAATTTGACATTCCTGATGCAAAAGAACGTCTTAATTATGTTGTTACCATGACAGAACAAGCAGCAGACAAAACGCTTAGTGTGATTGAAGAGCTTTTGCCGCGTTGTGACCAGTTACACGATCGTTCAGCACGATTAGCATCAATTTGGAGGCGTTACGCTGCTGGCGATATGCCGGAAGATGAATTTCATTCCATGTCTGATGTGATAAGAACATTTCTCAATAAATCTGAAGTTGATTCAGATGAGATGCGCGTGAAATTAAAAGAGGTGCTTATAGCGCAAGAGTATCAGGATATTACGGGTCAAGTGATTGGCCGCGTCATTAGGCTTATTGAGGATGTTGAATCGAGCTTAATGAAAGTCTTGCGTTTGACAGGACTAGATGATGAAAAAGGGTGTGACGTAAAATCTGGTACATGCTCAGAGGATGAGCTGGCAGGGCCACAGATACCTGGACATAAGTCGTTAACGGCAGTATCCGGTCAGGATGAAGTCGATGACTTGTTATCGAGTCTTGGTTTTTAAGGGTAAATGAATTATGTCTTATGACCTAAATGATGAAATTTTACAAGATTTTCTAGTTGAAGCCGATGAGTTACTTGAGCTATTGGCTGAGCAGCTGACCGAACTTGAAAAAACCCCCGAAGATGCTGACCTATTGGCCGCAGTTTTTCGTGCATTCCACACGGTTAAAGGGGGCGCTGGATTTCTGGCTATCGCGCCACTGATTGATGTATGTCACAGAGCGGAAGATGTGTTTAACATTTTACGCGAAGGCCATCGTGTTGCTGATGCCGATCTTATGGATGTTATTTTCCAGGTAATGGATACGGTTAATAGCATGTTTGATACGGTTCGTACCGGTGAAGAACCTGAGCCGGCCGATCCTGAAATATTAAAAGCACTTGAAGCATTTGCTAAGCCACAGAATGATATGGCGGTTGTTACACCAGAGCCAGCTCCTGGAGTACAGGCCACGAATGATACACCTGCTAATGATGCTATTACTGATGCTGAATTTGAAGCTTTACTTGATGATCTCCATGGCTCGGCGGAATCTTCAACCTCCGGTGGCGATGTTGCCGCATCAGTAAAGCAGAGTGATGACATCAGTGAAGATGAGTTTGATAGCATGCTTGATGATCTTTATGGTTCCGGCCCTATTAGCTCTGGTGTGACTGCTGAGGCTCAACCTGCTGTTGAAAAAAAACCAAAAGAGAAGGCTGTTATACCTGTTAAGGCAGAGGCAGCGACCAAGGTCGAGGTACAGTCAAAACCAAAACCACCTAAAAAAGAAAGCATGGTTCGGGTGGATACCGAGCGTCTTGATGAAATTATGAATATGGTAGGTGAGTTGGTATTGGTTAGAAACCGCTTACAGACGTTGCAGGCTGAAGCTGAGAATGAATGTATGGCCAAGGCGGTCAGCGATCTTGATTTGGTTACCTCTAATTTACAGTCTTCAGTGACGAAGACACGTATGCAGCCTATTAAAAAGGTATTCGGTCGATTCCCACGTGTGGTTCGTGATCTTGCTCGCAGTTTGGATAAAGAAATTGAGCTGGATTTGCTGGGAGAAGACACGGATATGGATAAAAATATGGTTGAAGCCTTAGCTGATCCATTAGTCCATTTGGTACGTAATTCCGTCGACCATGGTATTGAAATTCCTGCTGTGCGTGAAGCAGCGGGTAAAGACCGTCAGGGTAAAGTATTACTGTCAGCTGTACAGCAAGGCGATCATATTTTGTTGAGCATTGAAGATGATGGCGCAGGTATGGATGCCGAAGTGTTACGTAAGAAAGTCGTTGAAAAAGGCTTGATGGATGAGGATACAGCAGCACGACTTGACGATCGCTCTTGTTATAACCTGATTTTTATGGCGGGTTTTTCAACCAAGGAGAAAATATCAGATGTCTCAGGTCGTGGCGTCGGTCTGGATGTTGTCAAGACGAGTATTGCCAAGCTGGGCGGTTCAATCATCATCGATTCAGAGTTGGGTCGCGGAACCATTATTAAATTGAAGCTGCCATTAACCTTGGCAATTTTGCCAACACTAATGATTATGTTGCAAGAGCAAACCTTTGCCTTGCCATTAACTTCTGTGGTTGAGATTTTCCATGTTGATATTAACGAGATTAGTGTTGTCGACGGTAACCCCGTTATTATCATACGTGAACAGGCGCTGCCATTGCTTTATATCGGTAATTGGTTGGTCAAAGAGTATAGCCAAGCAGGGTTGCGCTCTCAAATGGCGCATGTAGTGGTTATCAATATAGGCTCACAGCAATTTGGTTTTGTCGTCGATCAATTGGTTGGGCAGGAAGAAGTCGTTATTAAACCCCTGGGTGCTTTTTTGCATGGGACTCAAGGTTTGGCAGGTGCAACGATTACCGGTGACGGCAAGATTGCATTGATTCTTGATGTGCCAGGTTTGGTCACGCAGTACCAAAAAACCGCCTAGAGGGTTCTGGATGAGTATTCGGGCGCAAGACATTACCAGTAGCCTTGCCCCCGGTGTGCTAGGTGTCGTTACAAAAACAAGCATTACGGATTGTCTCTTTCATTGGATGAAACTGATTCAGTTTTGGAAAATTTGAGATAACCTATGGATTTTCTTAGCTTACTAGGCATCATTATTGCGTTAGCCGCTATTCTTGGTGGCAATGTTTTAGAGGGTGGCCACACTTCTTCGCTTGTACAAGTCACTGCTTTTGTGATTGTTATGGGTGGAACTATTGGCGCCATCATGCTGCAAGTCCCTGTCCGTGTCTTCGCTCGATCATTACGTATCGTCAGTTGGGTATTTAAGCCGCCACCGGTTAATTTTGAAGAGTACATAGCTAAGATTGTTAATTGGAGTCATGTGGCGCGGCGTGAAGGTCTGCTTGGGCTTGAAGTTATCGTCGACGATGAAAAAGAAGGTTTTGCACGCAAGGGATTACAGCTATTGGTCGATGGTAGTGAGCCTGAATCGATACGCGCTATTTTGGATGTTGACATCATGGTGAAGGAAGATTTTGATCTGCAAGCATCAAAGGTCTATGAGGGTATGGGTGGCTATGCCCCGACAGTGGGCATTCTTGGTGCAGTGCTGGGTTTGATTCATGTGATGAATAACCTGGCAGACCCGTCAAAATTGGGCCCTGGTATTGCCGTTGCGTTTGTTGCGACCATTTATGGCGTTGGTTTTGCAAACCTATTCTTTTTACCGATTGCGGCCAAATTAAAGGCATATATCAACCAACAGAGTCGACTTCGAGAAATGATTCTCGAAGGTGTTGTGGCGATTGCAGAAGGTGAAAACCCACGCAATATTGAAACAAAATTACAAGGTTATTTGATATAGGACCTGTTAACCCAATATGGATCGCAGCGTTGCCGCGCCAAATCTGGCCAGGTTAGGCGCGAGGAGAGAAGTTTAGTGGTGCTAAATGAGCGACGAGCAACGACGGCTGGCCAGATTTGGCGCGCAATCCGAAGGGACGAGGCCATTTTTTCGCCCACCTGCGTTATACCCCGAGGGCACGTTGCAGCTTACTTGTGTACAACAAGTACACGGCGATCGCTGTGCCTTGGTGGGC
>JAESQP010000015.1 GCA_016765075.1 Gammaproteobacteria bacterium | reverse complement strand
TCGAAGATAAGATTGATGTGGTCTACAGTACGGGTTGTGGTCACCCAGCATTACCCACCCGTTTATTAGCGGGACTTCACTATTTAAAATACACGTTTAATGAAAGCGACGAAAGCGTGGTAGAGCGCTGGGTTGAAAATCCTTACTGGCAATATTTTTGTGGTTACGATAAGTGGTAAAACAAGCATTTAGTTTTTGGTTGATTGGTCTGGTTGGCTTTGCAGTCGATGCAGCTATCCTCTATTCCCTAAGATTATTCTTCGATACTGATTTATTCATTGCAAGATTTTTCTCTCTTGCAATGGCGATGACGGTCAGTTGGTATTTAAATAGAAAGTTGACCTTTGCTGGGCAAAGCACCCGTAGCGCCACGCATGAATGGCTTTATTATCTAACAATTAATAGTATAGGAGCCATCATAAATTATTCTCTATTTATATGGCTAGTGATGAATTATGACTACCTGGCTAAGTATTTAATGATCCCGCTTGCGATCTCATCGGGTATTGCTGCAATCGTTAATTTTTTACTTTCTAAATATGTGATATTTCGGCAGGTTTCCAAATAACAATGATAAAAAATAAAGTAGCACGCTATATTACAGCGGGCTTGATGGTCTTTTTTATATCGGCTTGCCGCGTTCCAGATGGTTTCAAGGAGCGTAGTGAGTTTGTTCAAACGCACCTGATTAACAACCCAGATTTAATGACACACTATATTAATGAGGGAAACTTTCGCCTTCATTATCGCGCGATTGGACAGGCGAAAAAAGCGATCGTCATTTGGGTGCATGGTACGCCGGGTAGTTGGACTGACGGTGCTTACTTAACACGTAATGAGGGTTTTTTATCTCAAGTAAAAGTGGTGATGGTAGAGAGGCCAGGCTGGGGTGAGTCGCAATTCCAACAAGGTTCACGTCCTGTCACTTCATTCAAGGAAATAGGGCGCCTGATGCAACCACTTTTAAGGCAATTGAATAAAACATACCCAGGTGTCCCACTTGTTTTAGTTGGTTTTTCATGGGGTGGTTCAGTGGTGCCTTCGATTGCTTTGGATTATCCGAATTTGGTGGACAGTGTATTGGTGCTGTCGGGTGGGCTCGACCCAGCGTTGACCAAACCACGTTGGTATCACAAATTGGCTAGGACTTTTTTGATTAACGCAATAATTGGTGACGGTCTGCGTAAAGCCAATGTTGAGATGTATGCACTCAGTCCAGAGCTATCCATTTTACATGAACGCTGGCCTAAACTGTCGCAACCCATAGTGGTGATACAGGGTGATAGCGATAAGCTGGTTGACGCAAAGAATGCAAACTATGCTGAGTCGGTTTTATCAGCAGAAAATTCAACTGTTATCACGCTTAAAAATCAGGGACATATGTTGCAGCTAGAGCGTATGAACCTTATTGAGCGTTGTGTTATTGCTTTGGCACAGGGCGATCTAGGTCAATGTACTTAAGCGTTGCGATTACTCTATGGTAATAGTGATTTTCTCAGATACTATCGGCTTGGCGTGTTGCATATGCGAGTGGTTACCGATAAGCAGCTGTAGTGTATGTTTACCTGGCGTCAGCTCAAGACGTGTTTCAGTTTGTCCCTTGCCAAAATGATGGTGATTAGCATCTGAGGGAATCGGTTTATCGGATGGTGGTATGCCAGTATCGATTAACAAATGATGATGGCCGGTATGCTCGTTTTCGATACCAGCAGGTGCGATACCCATTCCCTTAAGGCCAAATACAACTGTCACCGGGCTTGCAACTGTGGCACCATTTTTTGGTGAGATGATATAGACTTCAACGCTCTTTTCCATGGCATCACTATGCTTCTCATGCCCATCGGAGGCGGCTAAAACAGCTTGATTGCCAGCAAGAAAAAATAGTGAGAATAGTATAATTATTTTGTTCATTGGTGCCCCTTGAGCAAGCCTGATATTCGACTAACATTGTAGCAAAATAGTATTACTGCGTTTGATCTTACACCACTCACTGTGTCAAACACATCAGAGCCTCCCTAAAAACCAGTATTCTTAGCCATGAGTCTTACCCCAAAGTTCTTCAATACGATTATCACGGCCACAATTCCAGCGATAGAACTTATAACGAGTGCTATTACGTTTGTAATAATCCTGATGGTATTCCTCAGCAAGATAAAACGTTGTAGCAGCAGTAATCTCAGTCACAATAGGCGCGGAGAACGGTTTGTTTCCATTCAATTTTACTAAAGACGCTTCAGCGATTTTTTGCTGATTGACACCGTCATAGAAAATACCACTGCGGTATTGTTTACCTTTATCACAAAATTGACCATTGGCCTGGGTTGGGTCAATCGTTCGCCAAAAATATTCCACTAATTCACTATAGCTGATTGTCGCTGGATCATAACGTACCTCAACAGCTTCGGTATGACTCGTGCGGCCAGCCGCTACTTGATTATAAGTGGGATCATTTTCTTTGCCGCCGGTATAACCTGAAACGACTGATACCACGCCATCAAGTTTCTCAAAGTCAGATTCGCTACACCAAAAGCAACCACCAGCAAAGATAGCTGTCTTGAGCTTGGCTGGTTCAGCCTGCTGCGTTTCTGATGCCGTAGCGGAAAAAATAAAAAAAATACTGACCAGTACAGTGAGCCCAGCAGAGATGGCTAATATGGATGTTCTCATTCTATTACCTATGTTGATTTAGCTGAGTACAGTGGAACATATAATTCTCACCATTTTATGGTGTGTAGTGCCATTTTAGTGCAATAACATAAAAAAAATGTAAAAAGACCCAATAAGCGGGTAAAACGGGCAAAACAAGTGCAACCTCTATAAAATAGTGAAATGAGTAGTTTTGATGTGAATTGCCGTGACTGTCCACGGTTAGCGACCTTTCTTGACAGCGTTAAAGAGCAGTACCCTGATTACCATGCACGTCCCGTTGCGCCATTTGGTGTGGCCAAGCCACAGGTGCTTATTGTCGGGCTTGCACCTGGCATGCACGGTGCCAATGCTACAGGCCGCCCGTTTACGGGTGACTATGCTGGTATATTGCTTTACAAGGCCTTGCACCAATATGGCTTTGCCAGCGCTGGCGAGTCAGTCTCGCAAGATGATGGCCTGAAGCTTATTCAGTGTAAAATTACTAATGCAGTCAAGTGTTTACCGCCTGAAAATAAACCAAAAACTGATGAAATAAAGCAATGTAATCGCTTTCTTAAAGCCGAACTATTGGCCTTAAAAAAAGGCTCAGTCGTCTTCACGCTCGGCGGTATTGCACACAGTGCTGTGTTGCGTGCCTTAGCGCTTAAACTCAAAGACTATCCTTTTGGCCACGCTGTCGAATACGATCTGCCCTCTGGTCACCATTTGATTACCTCTTACCATTGCAGCCGCTATAACACGCAAACGCGGCGTCTGACTGAAGTAATGTTTATGCAGGTGTTGGCTCGTGTTCGTACCTATATCGACGCCTGACGTATGCACCCAAAAATAAAAAAGCGCGTTATTATCAATGAGCCAGCAAGCCTTGCTAATGAATCGTTGGCAGCAACGCTACTAGCCTTTGATGGCAAGGCCTTTGTCAAACGTTTGGGTAACACCCCCGGTGTTTACCGTATGCTCGATGCGAGTGCAAAAGTGCTTTATGTCGGCAAGGCGCGTGATTTAAAGAAACGTGTTGGCAGTTACTTTAATCGCTCGGCTTTAGCGCCCAAGACACGCGCGTTAATTACACACACTCGTAATATTGAAGTGACAGTAACACGCACTGAGAATGAGGCGCTGATTCTCGAGAATAACCTGATCAAAGCGTTAAGGCCACGTTATAACGTGCTTTTTCGTGATGATAAAAGCTACCCGTATATCTATATTTCGACAAAACA
The DNA here is from genome assembly GCA_016765075.1 of Gammaproteobacteria bacterium. Taxonomy (NCBI): domain Bacteria; kingdom Pseudomonadati; phylum Pseudomonadota; class Gammaproteobacteria; species Gammaproteobacteria bacterium. Next base: position 5,314 of record JAESQP010000015.1, on the reverse strand, counting down.
CAATTATCCACGTTTGACTTTTCATCGTGGTGGACGTAATAAAGACGGCCGTTATTTTGGCCCGTATCCCAGTGCGGGTGCGGTGCGCGAGACACTGAATTTATTGCAAAAGGTTTTTCAGGTGCGCCAATGCGATGACAGTTTTTTTAGTAACCGCTCGCGCCCCTGTTTGCAATACCAAATCAAACGCTGCGCAGCGCCGTGTGTTGCTTATATCTCGCAAAGTGACTACAAACAAAGTGTTAAACATACAATGATGTTTCTTGAGGGTAAGAGCCAACAGGTGACAGAGCAACTGGCCATGCGTATGGAACAAGCATCGCATCGTTTGGATTTTGAAAATGCAGCACGTTACCGTGATCAAATTACCAGCTTGCGTCATGTACAGGAACGACAACATGTTGATATTGATCAACGCAATGTCGATGTGGTGACTAGCGCGATAAAAAATGGCGTTGCTTGTGTGCAGCTTATTTTCTTTCGTGATGGTCGTCACTTAGGGGATAAGACATTTTTCCCCAAAGTACCCAAGGACGCAAACAGTGGCGCTAATGAAGCCGATGTATTAAGCGCATTTTTACCACAATATTATTTAGAGCGCGCAATACCTAATGAATTAATACTTGGCCATGACATATTTGACAAAGCATTACTCAGCGACGCCTTTGCCGGTCATGCTGGGCATAAAGTGCATTTAGCAACTAATGTGCGTGGTGAGCGACGACGTTTGCTTGATATGGCCAACGTTAATATCGAACAAGCACTAAACCGTCATTTAAGTAGCAGTGGTGAAATGCGTCAACGTTTAGAGGCATTAAAAGAGGCTTTTAATCTTGATGAGTTGCCGCAGCGGATGGAGTGCTTCGATGTTAGTCATACCATGGGTGAAGCCACCGTTGCTTCCTGCGTTGTTTTTGACCAAGATGGCCCGCGTAAATCCGATTATCGACGTTTTAATATCGAAGGAATCACCCCTGGTGATGATTATGCAGCGATGAGCCAAGCAATACAGCGGCGTTATAAAAAACTAAAGCGGGGTGAGGGTAAGATTCCTGATATTCTCTTTATCGATGGTGGTAAAGGCCAGTTGCATGAGGCACAAAATGTGCTGCAAGAATTACAAATCAGTGATGTTATGCTAATAGGTGTTGCCAAGGGGGTAGAGCGTAAAGCAGGTGCTGAGACTTTATTTGTTGGTGGTGTTGAAGCGCCCATTAAACTTGCACCCGATTCATCCGCGTCACATCTTATTCAGCAAATTCGTGACGAGGCACACCGCTTTGCCATAACAGGCCATCGTGCTCGACGTGCTAAGGCGCGTACGACTTCGCCACTAGAAGGCATAGAGGGAATTGGCCCAAAACGTCGTCGTGCACTGCTGCAACATTTTGGTGGCATTCAGGGTGTAGAAAGGGCGGGTATGGCAGACTTAAGCTCGGTGCCAGGAATAAGCCGTGATCTGGCGCAACGTCTTTACAGTTTGTTTCATCCGGATAATTATTAACGAGACCTTTACACGATGACACTACCAACACAGCTAACCTTACTGCGTATTTTTTTAATACCCGTTTTTGTTGTGGTGTTTTATCTGCCCTATGACTGGAGTTCAATTGCTAGTGCCTTGATATTTGGTTTTGCCGCGATTACCGATTGGCTAGACGGCTTTCTTGCACGCAAACTCAACCAGGCCTCAGCGTTGGGCGCATTCCTCGACCCGGTTGCCGATAAGCTTATGGTTGCGGTTGCCTTAGTGTTGTTGACACAAAAGCAGCCGACCCTGTACTTCGCTATTCCTGCCGCGATTATCATTTGCCGCGAAATCGCTGTATCGGCATTACGCGAATGGATGGCAGAACTAGGCGAGAGTGCCTCAGTGGCAGTATCAATGGTGGGCAAGGTCAAAACTACGGCGCAAATGATCGCCATTTTCCTGCTTTTGTACGCGCAGCCTATCGCTGGTATCGACAGCTTCTATGTCGGTTACGTGTTGTTTTATGTTGCTGCCATATTGACCTTATGGTCAATGGTGCTCTATCTCAACGCCGCTTGGCCTACGCTGATGCGGCACAAAGGGGTTGCGCCAGATGACAGCGATGATAGTAATAATCATGAGCGATAAACTGATGATCTGCTTGACAAAATCTGCTTGCACACTACAATGGGCAGCCCTACTAAGTACGGTTTGGCCAAGCACCATTTGCGGGAATAGCTCAGTTGGTAGAGCACGACCTTGCCAAGGTCGGGGTCGCGAGTTCGAGTCTCGTTTCCCGCTCCAATTTAAGTGATAAAAAACAATTGCTTAGATTGGACATTGTATTCATTGTCTAGAAAAGATTTTCCTATTTTTTCTTATTCGCTTTTTAACGCCAAGTCGGCATGTACTTTTTTAGGTATTGGTGCCCCACGATTGCACACAAATGGCGAGCTAGAGCTTGGTTGAGTGAAAAAATTTACCTGTGATTCGAGTTCTGAATGCAAGATCTTAAAGGCTTCAAAGAAGCAGACGTTTGGTAATTCATGGAAAACTTCAGAGAGCGGCCATGAGCGGATATTAACGCCGTGTTAACCACCACCTGGCAACTATTTAACACTTTGAAACAATGTAATTAACTTGTCGACATTTGCGACTAATGATACAGCTATAGCACTGCTCGCCGCATTTTCCAGTACACGTTTTACTGACCTTAAGCAAGGTATGATTATTGAGCTTTTGGGTCTTGGTGATTTAGCTTGCGCCTCAATAGGCTCGATATCAGATAGAATTTTTTTTGCTGATCCCTCAGGTAATTCAAGTTGCTCTATATTTGCTCTTAAGGTTTTAATGAATGAATTTAATTCGAAAACATTTACCGACTCTTTTCCTATCACTATATTTCGGTTAGCTGTTGAACCTGGAGAATCCACTATTTCTATGGCTTGCTCGACCCCGATAAAAAGGTTGTGATCAGCACGGTTATTACGGCCTCCTTTAATGCTGATAGCTGGAGATTTATTATCTTCCATGGTTTCACTCTCCTTGCCAGTTGGGTTTTGAGACTGCTGAGCTTCTCTGCCCTCTCTTTTTTTGCGGCTCTTCTTACCCATGCTGCAACCTCCTTTAGATATTCTAAAATAATTACACGACTCGTTGGATTATATAACGAGTGGTATTCTCGGCCTCATTATCAGGCAAAGCAAATCGGGAGAGTAGCCAGTTTAAATTAACTTTAGCTCATTTCTCCATAAATGACAGCTTTGGCATGCAATGATGTTGGGTGTGGCTCGTGTGTGTGATAGTTTTAGGTTGAGACATCGCCATTGGCAAAGGCAGTCTTAGATGTCCACCAACATAAATGAGAAAAACAGTTAGCGCATTAAATATCTAACTGTTCTACCTCAATTCCGAAGCCATCCGCAATCTTCTTTTTCGTCAATTTTCTCATAGAATCAAATGCGCCTGACGCTTCATAGCCTGAATAAGTCGCTTGCGATACTCCAATGGCCTCGGACGCTTCAACTTGTCCCATTCTTTTATATTCACGCCACGCCTTGACTGGGCTCACGCCATCCACAATTGCAGACACCACCTCGTGCGGTACCGTCGCACCAGTAGCGCCCACATCTTTTAATAGCGCTTTGAACTGGTCGAAAGGCACCACGGCAAAGCGTGGCTCGCCGTTCTCCTCAATGATCTGATAATCAATAGGTTCGTTCATCGCGTTTTTTCACCTCTTCAATCAATACTATTCTCAATACACCGTCGAACTCAAAAAAGATACGGTAGTTGCCTGAACGCAGGCGGTAGCTGTGCTGATGGTTGGTCAGCTTCTTTACGCCAGCGACATCTGGAAAGTCTACCAGTGTTGTTACATCGTCACGGATTTGAACTTGTACGGGGCGATCCATCTTCTGTAATTGTTTAACTGCTTTCGTCGTCCATTCGATTGCATTCATGGTTCTATTATAGGGAAATATAGGATAATGTCAAGAAAAACCTATAATATTATAGGGAAATCCAGCAATATTTGATCACGCCTAAAAACAAAAAACGGACTAGGTTAACGCTTACAAGAATAGGCGTTATATGATGTTATCAAACCTAAGCTGACAAGCAGTCTCATCTCTCAAATGAATGCGTTCGACCCATGCGCTAAGAGCAAAACAAGTGACTCAATTAAGTCGAATTGAACAGCGGGATCGGTTGATAGTCGAACTCGGAATACTCGCCCATCCGATCATAGAGCTGATCGAGACGGAGGCAGACTATGCTAAGAAAATACCATACTTGCGGGCTCAATGGAGCCGAGACTTTGACCAGTTTATAAACGAGCTAAAGGCTTTCGGTCGAGTGGAAGATATTTCGTTCGATGCTGAAATCTCGCATGCGGGCGCGGCAGTCAGAATATTGGGCGACCCCATAGGCAGAATCCAATACAATACCCCGAGACGCTTAAAGACGAGTTTGAGAAGCGCATAGCTCAAGCAATGAACGCTATAAAACTGATTCCAGCCGACGACCCCGATACAATTCTTCCTGGGGGCTCCCCCTTCCAAGCCTACCTAAGAATAAGAGCTCTCTGTGCTGGCGCAATATCTCAAGTGGAGATTTTCGATCCATGGCTTGATGCGCAGATCTATCACCTATATGTTTGCGAGATCGGCAAGGAAGTCGCAATCACCGTCGTGACTTCGAAGGAGATAATGGAGGATAATAAGTATAAAACCCGAAGAGCTCGAATCGACGCCGTCTCCTCTCTATTGGCAGCCGAAAGACCTGATACTTATAAATTTATCGTAACAAGCGAGCAACATGATAGGCATCTTCGAGTTGACGGTAAAATTCTTCACCTCGGTGGATCATTAAAGGATGCCAGTAAAAAGGCTCCCTATACAATCACTGGCCTCGGTTCGACTCAGTCGAACAACCAATTTCTCGACAGTGTTATCGAATTAGGTGATGAGTGGTTCGGCCCTTCTACAAATACACATAGCACCAGTTAGCTACTAACTGGTGCTATGTATTTCTAGTATTCCTCTAGCATTATCTCCGATAGTTCGTACACAAAATAGTTTTCGTAAGGTTTGTAACGTGTTGATTCATAAGGGATGAAAAGTACAATTTTGCAACCTTGCAAATACCCTGAAAATCTATATAATTCATCAGCTTATTGGCATTAAGGAATCACCTTGTCAAGGTCTGGGTCTTGAGTTCGAGTCTCGTTTCCCGCTCCAATATTTCGGTTTTTTTGCGTTTAATAGCGACCACGTATGGCTGGGTGGCAGAGTGGCTATGCAGCGGCCTGCAAAGCCGTTTACGCCGGTTCGATTCCGGCCT
>JAESQP010000014.1 GCA_016765075.1 Gammaproteobacteria bacterium | reverse complement strand
CCCCAATTGTTCCACTATTCAGATGATGGTAGCCTTAAAGCCGATTTATGTTGCGGCGGGCATTGATCGTATTAATGTCTGTACCTATCAGGCTGTTTCCGGTACGGGAAAGGCCGCAATCGATGAGTTGATGGGGCAAAGTTCAGCGGTTATTGCGGGTAAAGATACCCGGGCTGAGGTCTATCCACGGCAGATCGCTTTTAATGTGCTACCCCATATCGATGTTTTCCAGGATAACGGCTATACCAGGGAAGAAATGAAAATGGTCTGGGAAACTAAGAAAATCCTCGAAGATGACGCTATCCGTATTAACCCCACCACTGTTAGGGTGCCTGTGGTCAATGGTCACTCTGAAGCGGTGCACATTGAAACACGTACTAAATTGAGCGCAGAGCAGGCGCGCAAGCTGCTTGAGGCGGCGCCGGGTGTGGTGGTAATAGATGAACGTTGTGATGGTGGTTATCCAACAGCAGCGGTAGAAGGGGCGGGTAGTGACGCCGTCTACGTTGGCCGTATTCGTGATGATATCTCTCACGAACGTGGACTGAATCTTTGGCTGGTTGCTGACAACCTGCGCAAGGGTGCCGCACTCAACAGTGTTCAAATAGCTGAAATTTTGGTAAAAGACTATCTGAACTGATTTCTTTTAGGGAGTTAGGGCTCAGTAGTTTTACCATTGATGCTGTACCGTGTCGCGCTTGTCGCGATAATATGAATTAGCTAAGGTGGAAATAGAGGCGCGCATGTCCAGAAAACTGATAGTAATATTGATTACATGGTTTGTGTTTTATAGCGCACAAACATCGGCTCTGGGTTTGGGTAGTATTGAGTTAAACTCAGGCTTGAACCAACCCTTTGATGCGACAATTAAGCTTGTTGCCAGGAATGAGGCCGAGCTTGAAGGTTTGCGTGTTGGGCTTGCCTCAAACGCCGACTTTGACCGAATTGGCGCCGTGCGGTTGCCGTTTCTCAACGATCTCAAGTTTGAAATTATTAGTCTTGATGGTGTCAAACCCTACATAAAGATAACGTCAAGTCGGCCTGTTCGTGAACCTTTTGTTGATTTTGTACTCGAGGCAAACTGGCCTGCCGGACGTTTATTACGTGAATATACCGTACTACTTGATCCGCCGACGATTACTACGGAACGCGCTGCGCCAATACAAGCACCCACAGTAAATCGCACCCTAAGTACCGCTTCTGCATCAGCGTCTCGTGTTACGGCACCTCGTCGGCAGCAAGAGCCCTCATTGGGCGGCGGTGGCCTTATTGAGCCAACGACGACGGCAAGTGTCGTCAGTACCAGTGATTTGGTTTTTGGCCCTGTTAGCGCTAACGACACGCTGTGGAATATCGCTGACTCAATGCGTCCAAGCGACGACGTATCGGTTCAGCAAATGATGATGGCATTACTAAAAGAAAACCCGGATGCCTTTGGCAATAACAATATCAACAACCTTAAGCGTGGTAAAACATTACGCATCGAAGATCAGTCGGTTATTGCCGAATTAAGTCATCAACAAGCAGTCGCTGAAACCAGTCGTCAATACCAGGATTGGCTAGTTGCCAAGCAAGCACGTCGTGCCGCGCGTGGCCAAGTTGCCAAACAGGAAGCGGTTGCTGTGACTACTGGCGATAGTGCGGCTGGCTCAGAAGATGGTGTTGCACCTGAAGGTGAAGTGCAAGCGGCACTTGAAGGTGGCCTGCGACTGCTAGCGGATGATGCTCTTGAAGACAGTACAACGCAAGGTGGTGTTGCTCAGGTGGGTGGTGTCAGTGACGATATTAGTGAACTTCGTGAAGAGCTTGAACTAACAACTTTCGCTGTTGAAGCTTCGCATGAGCAAAATGCTCAATTGCGTGAGCGTATGACCGAGCTTGAAGAACAGATTATGGCCATGCAGCGAGCGCTGCAATTAAAAGACGATACCCTAACGCAGCTTCAGCAAAAGCTTGCTGAGCCGACTGATGCTGTAATCAGTGATGGCGCCGCTGAGCCCACTGTTGAACCCATTGGCACAGGCGTTATTGAAACATTACAACCTGAGTCGGAGGCAGGGGAGCCTGAAGCAGAGGCAGAAATTATTGGTGAAGTAATAGAGCCTAATGTTGCCACTGTGAATGAGACTGACGCAGTGACAGAAGAGGCGGTTTCTGAAGCAGAAATGATTAAAGATGAAGCTGCGGTATCAGAGTCCGCTAGCCCCCAGGAGAGTACTGAAGCCGATAATACTAGTGCCTCGAACATGATTGATACGGCACTTAAGAATGCTAGCAATATTGCTATCTCAATAAAAGAGAAAGCGACTGGTTTCTTCTCTAATATTTCACTGGATTCAATTAAAGAAGTATTGCAACCTGATGATATTCTTCAGCGCTATAGAGATAACCCGCTTATTTTCCGTATTATCAGTGGCATTATTGCCGTATTAGTTATTCTTGGTCTTATCGTACGCCGTCGTCGGATTGCTGCAAAAGAACAGTTTGAAGAATTTGCTGCACCGCAAATGAATAATGTTGACGACGTTATCGAATCAATCGAGGAAGATACATTTGGTATCGGTGTTGTAGACGGTGAGACAGCCGATGTGCTTGACGAAGCCGATGTTTATATCTCCTATCAGCGTTATGACAAGGCCGAAACACTACTCAAGTATGCTATTGATAATGAGCCGAGTCGTGTTGACCTTAAGGCGAAGTTGCTTGAGGTCTATCATGGCGCAAAGAATATCCCAGCGTTTATTAGCAGTGTTGATGAGTGCCATGTGCTGCTCAGTGAGGATGAGGCCGTATGGTCACAAGTCAATGCAATGGGTTTAGAGTTGGCACCTGAGCATCACCTGTTTAGTGGAGATAGTGCCACTGCTGCTGAATTTGATAAGGTAGAAGGCTTTGATGAGCTGAATGATATCGACGCCAGTGATATTGATAGCAGCGATGTTGGTATAGACGATGACTATGCTGATATTGACTTCGAGATGGACGTGTTGACTGCCGATGGTGATGCTCTGGATAAGGATAAGGATAAGGATGATGGTGATAACGTCTTGCCCCAAGGATACATTGAGAATGAGCAAGCACTTTATGACAAGGTATCAAAAGAGCTAGAAGATGAATTTGGTCTTGAGCTTGATGTCGGTGATGATACTTCCGATGAGGTCGTTGCACCCCGAGGACACGCCGGATTAACGAGCGAAGTATCTGATAAAGTGATCGTTGTAGACGTCGATGGAGAAGCTGGCGCAGAAGAATCCCAAGACTCGGCTTTGCGCCCTCTTGCAGCCCAAGAGTCTGTCCCCGCGAAAGCGGAGGGGTACGTAGAAGAGGAACAGGTAACGCCTAGTATAGAGCCTGTCGTAGAATCCGATGATCAAACTGATACCCGCCCCTTGCTTGAGCGCGCCATGGATGATGCGGCAGCAAATCCTGATGGTACCAATTTTAATGAAAAGTTCGGCTCAACAAATATGGGTGATGGCGTAGGCGAGCCATTAAACACTTATAATCCTGATGACGAAGTTTATGATGCATCACTATTTTCTGGTGTTGATGTTGTTTCAACCAAGCTTGATCTTGCCAAAGCGTATATCGATATGGGTGATGCAGATGGTGCACGCAGTATTCTTGCTGAGGTTGTCGCCGAAGGAGCGGATGATCAGCAAAAAGAAGCTCAGGCGCTTATTGATCAGCTTTAATCTTTTCTTGGTTCCTAGTGTGGGCTAAGCCCCCCGAACAAATTATTATGCACCCGCTAATTCGCGTTGTTTGTCTCTTACTGATAGCGGGTTTTATAGCAAGCGCACATAGTGTATTTTTGTTGATAACCTTATGTATATTGGCGGCGGTATATATTCTTGCGTCGCTATCATTAAAGCAATGCTGGTCTCTTGTTCGGCGTATGCGTTGGTTCTTTCTTTCAATTCTGATTATTTATTTTTGGTTTACGCCAGGCAGGGCTTTTAGCCCTGAATTGGCCAATACGCTTTGGATCCCCAGTGTCGATGGTGTTGAGCAAGGGTTAATAAGAGTTGCTTGCCTTGTGCTGATTATTGCGACCGTCAGTGCTTTGTTACAGTCGACATGCAAAGAGCAATTATTTTCTGCAATCTATAGTCTAATTTCCTGGACACGCCACCTGGGTTTATCACCTGAGCGATTTTCTGTGCGCGTGACGCTAACCCTGGAGGCGCTGACTGCAACCCAGTCAATAATTTCGACGACAAGAGAGCAGCTTGCACCCTCAGGCCAAGAGTCCACCCCCCAAGAACATATGGAGTCATCGCCCAGCACACCGAGTACGCGTGGTGCTAACACTTCATTAGGAATGCTATCGCATTCCCTCAGAGCGCGCATTGCTGGTTTAGCGAAAGTAACGTCTGGCATATTTGTTAAGGTATACGAGAATGCGCAGCAGGCTGAGTTGATTGACGTTGAACTGAATAAAGCTGAGCCAATCAGCTTGTGGCAATGGTTATATCCATTGGCTCTTGTAGGCTTGTATATCGTGTCGTTGGGTGTCTAGCCCGCATTTCTCACCAGGATGACGAGCCCTCGCTTGATCTTTACCCCCGTGTCCTGCACGGGGCAGGCTCCACGAGGGGGTACCGAGGTGATTTTACAGCGACAATCTTCGCTCGGAAATACAGCCTGTACTCCACTGCCTCAGAAAATACACTGTAAAATAATATCTCTTCACGATCATTTCGACCCCTGGTGAGGAATGCGGGCTAGGGTCTGTTACTGGTAGGCTCTAACCTTGTCGCCGCAGGATAATACCTGCCAGCGGTGGTAAGCGCAGCTGAATTGAGTGTTGTCTGCCATTATAGGCCATGTGTTCACTCTGAACCTTATGGTTGCCGACATTGTTACCACTATAATGTGTTGAATCAGAATTGAATATTTCAACATAAGTCCCGCTATCGGGAACGCCAATGCGATAATTTTCTCGCGATATCGGTGTAAAATTAAGTATTACAATAACAAACTCATTATCTGCGCGCCGCACATAAGATAAGACAGAATTCTTGTCGTCATCACAGCTTAGCCACTCAAAACCACAGCCATCAAAATCGTAATAATGCAGTGCCCGGTTATCTCGATAGAGTGCATTAAGATCGGTAATTGTTTTTGTCAAACCGGCATGTTGAGGATAGTCGAGCACATACCAATCAAGCGCACCAGCTTCACCCCACTCTTGGCCTTGACCAAACTCACAGCCCATAAAGAGCAACTTTTTACCGGGGTGGGTGTACATATAGGTGTAGAGTAAACGTAGATTGGCGAATTGCTGCCATTCATCGCCTGGCATTTTATACAGTAGAGATCGCTTGCCATGAACCACTTCATCATGCGACAAGGGCAGGATAAAATTTTCGCTATAGGCATAAAGTTGGCTGAAGGTCAGCGACTGATGATGATAGCTGCGATGCACCGGGTTTTGCTGCATATATTCCAGGGTGTCATTCATCCAGCCCATGTTCCACTTCATACTAAAGCCAAGGCCGCCATCGCTGGTCGGGCGAGACACTTTTGACCATGAAGTCGATTCTTCTGCCATCACCAATGTGCCAGGGTGCAGCGAGTGAGTTATTTCATTGAGTTGACGAATAAAATCGATGGCTTCAAGATTATGGTTGCCGCCATATTTGTTTGGCACCCAGTCACCGTCCTCGCGTGAGTAATCGAGGTAGAGCATCGATGCAACGGCATCAACGCGTAGCCCGTCAAAATGAAATTCTTCTAGCCAAAAGACTGCGCTGGCCAACAAAAAGTTTCTCACCTCATTGCGACCATAATTAAAAATCAGCGTGCCCCAGTCGCGGTGTTCACCACGGCGCGGGTCGGCATGCTCATACAGTGCGCTGCCATCAAAGTGTGCCAGGCCTTCACTGTTTTTGGGGAAATGTCCCGGTACCCAGTCAAGCAAGACGCCGATATTATTGCGATGACAATAGTCGATAAAATAGCGCAGGTCGTCGGGGCTGCCAAAACGACTGGTTGCGGCAAAATAACCGCTCGGTTGATAGCCCCAAGAGGCGTCAAGCGGGTGTTCGGTAATAGGCAATAATTCGATGTGGGTAAAATTACAAGCAAGCGCATGTTTAACTAAGCGATGGGCAAGTTCTCGATAATTCAGAAAGTGATGGTTGTCGTCGCGTTGCCACGAACCTAGATGGACTTCGTAGATCGACATGGGTTGATGTAGCCAATCAGCATGTTGGCGTTGCTCAAGCCAGTCATTATCTTGCCAGTCGAATTGATCTTCTTTGAAAACAATAGAGGCTGTTGCTGGGCGCATTTCTATTTGCTGGGCATAGGGGTCGGTTTTAACTTGTAGCTCGCCACTGTCGCGATTACGAATCTCATAGCGGTAAAATTCTGCTGCGCCCAGTCCAGGGACAAATAATTCCCATAAACCGCTTGCCCCACGCACACGCATCGGATGAGTGCGACCATCCCATTGGTTAAAATCGCCGATGACGCTGACACGCTCGGCGCTGGGCGCCCAGGTGGCGAACAGGACACCTTCAATGCCATCAATGGTTTTTATGTGAGCGCCCAGCAAGCGATAGATATGCCAGTGTTTGCCTTCGCCAAAAAGGTGGATATCGTAATCGGGCAATTGTGTTGCAAAGCTATAAGGGTCGTAGCTCGTTGTTTCGACGCCATCTGAGGCAACAGAAATAAGACGATAATGTGCAGGCAATTGATCATCATTACCATGCCATTCAAATATGTCACTATTGCCGATGCGAGTCATTGCATATTTGCGTGATTCGACATAGACCGCCTTAGTATTGGGTTTGAATGCACGAATGATCGTTGCCGAACCGCTTACATGTTTGCCCAGTACAGTAAAGGGGTCATGGTGACGCGCCTCGACTAAAGATTTAATTTCTTCTATCAATGTAAACATGGGCAAGATTCAGCTTAATTCTCTGCAGCAGAACAATAATGAATTATGACGTATTGTAATAATGTTAGCACAAATAAATAGGCAGATATTTTGTTGCGATTGATGCAAGATTACTTCTTTTTGTTGAGTGGATGTATTACACTAAAACAGTAGAACGTTAATTTATGGCAGTAAGGTTGCGATGTTTATTAGGCAAATACTGGTTCTGAATAAATGATGTCAGAACATTCAGATTCCGGCCGTTTCGTTAGTCGCCTTACTCGTGAGACACTTGCACTTATTCTCGCTGGTGGGCGTGGTTCACGCTTAAAACAACTGACCAGTTGGCGTGCAAAACCGGCCGTGCCCTTTGGCGGCAAGTTTAAGATTATCGATTTCCCCCTTTCAAATTGTATTAACTCGGGTATCCGTCGGGTTGAGATTATGACGCAGTACAAGGCGCATTCGCTGATTCGTCATATTCAGCAAGGGTGGAGCTTTTTACGTGCCGAGCTCAATGAGTTTATTGAATTGTTGCCAGCGCAGCAGCGTATTGCAACCTCTTGGTACTCAGGCACTGCTGATGCCGTTTATCAGAACTTGGATATTATCAAAGGTCATAAGCCAAGTTATGTGCTCGTCTTAGCTGGCGATCATGTTTATAAAATGGATTATGGGCCGATGATTGCCTACCACGTTGCGCAAGAGGCCGATTTGACGATAGGCTGCATCGAAGTTCCTATTGAAGAAGCTAAAGCATTTGGCGTGCTGGGCGTTGATGATGATCAACGTATTCGGCGCTTTATCGAAAAGCCGTCACAGCCAGACTGTGTCCCTGGGCAGACAGATAAATCGTTGGTATCGATGGGAATTTATATTTTTAATGCCGATTTTTTATATGAGCAGCTTTATCGTGATGCTTATGCTGCTGATTCGAGCCATGATTTTGGTAAAGACATTATTCCTGACGTGATTGAACGCTATCGCGTGATGAGCTATCCGTTTCGCGATGGAGTGGGAGGCCAGGCTTACTGGCGCGATGTGGGTACGGTAGATTCGTTTTGGCAGGCTAATCTCGAGCTGATTGGTATTACACCCGATCTCAATCTCTATGATGATGAATGGCCGATTTGGACTTATCAATCACAGTCGCCACCAGCAAAATTTATTTTTGATGATGATGACAGGCGCGGCATGGCGGTTGATTCCATGGTATCTGGCGGGTGCATTGTTTCTGGTGCCTCAATAAAACATTCATTATTATTTTCTGATGTTACGGTGCTTTCCTATAGCTCACTTGCAGATTGTGTTGTGCTACCTGATGTTGAGATAGGCGAGAGTTGCCGTCTACGCAAAGTTGTTATTGATTCTGATTGTGTCATTCCGCCAGGCACTAATATTGGGTATGATACGAAAGCCGATGCGGAAACATATTATGTATCACCAGGTGGCGTTACTCTCGTCACCCCTGATATGTTGACTTAAGAGGCACCGCTATGGAAGGGGGGCAGAATAAGATCAGCGTTGTGCTCTATTGGCATATGCATCAGCCTGATTATCGCGACCCTGATGATGGTCATTACCATCTGCCCTGGACCTATTTACACACCATAAAAGACTATGTTGATATGGTGGCCTTAATTGAAGAGAATCCTCAAGCGAAGGCAGTTATTAATTTTGTACCGACCTTGTTGGAGCAGATCGACGACTATGCCCACCAGGTTTTTGATTTCATCAATGACGGTAAACCAATAAGAGACAGCTTGTTAGCTGCTCTCGCTGAAGGGCGATTTCCTGAAGCTAGCGCAGCACGTTTAGAACTGGCAAAAACATGCCTGCGCGCCAATGAAATGCGAATGATCGAGCCCTTTAAAGATTATCATGATCTGGCTAAATTGGTACATCAGCTGGAAGCTGCGCCACATCAATTTATGTATCTTAATGATCAGTTCCTTATTGATTTATTGGTCTGGTATCACATTGTTTGGTTAGGTGCGACAGTCCGGCGTGGCAATGAAAAAATTGATCGCTTAGTGAAAAAAGGCCGTGATTTTAATGCTGAGGATCGACGTGAATTAATCACTATTATCCACGACCTGATTTGGCATGTTATTGGCCGTTATAAAAAACTGTCAAAAACGGGTCAAATTGAGTTATCGATGACGCCTTATGCGCATCCAATCACCCCATTATTATTGGATATCAACAGCGCCAAAGAGGCGATTCATGACGTTGAGCTACCGCAAGCAGAAACTTATTCTGGTGGTGAGGCGCGTGCGCGCTGGCATATAGAAGAAGGCTTTAAATCTTTCAAAAAATTCTTTGGCATTAAGCCAAAAGGCTGTTGGCCGGCAGAGGGTGGTATTAGCACTGCGACGGTTCGTTTATTATCAGAATATGACGTTACCTGGTGTGCCAGTGGTGAAGGCGTTCTGCGCAATAGCCTTAAGGCATCGGGTCATCCTGATAGTGATAGGCCGAGTGTATTTTCCCAGCCTTGTCATGTTGATGGTGTCACAAATACTGCTATATTTTTTCGTGATGATGATTTATCTGACCGTATCGGTTTTACCTATTCAGATTGGCATGCGGATGATGCAGTAGGCGATTTTATTCATCGTATTGAGAATATTGCCGCACAACAGCATCGCCACGGTGAATCAGTGCTGGTGCCTGTTATTCTTGACGGTGAAAATGCCTGGGAGCATTACCCTGAAAATGGTTATTATTTTTTAAGCACACTGTATAAAAAACTGATTGAACATCCCGATATCGAGCTCACAACATTTTCTGAGTATCTCGATAATAAGCCGGCTATTACCGAGTTAGACAAAATGGTGGCAGGCAGTTGGGTATATGGTTCATTTTCAACCTGGATAGGGGGTAAGGCAAAAAATTCCGCATGGGATTTGTTGTGCGATGCCAAGTTGGCGGTCGATGAATATATGCAAACAACTGAGCCCGACTCAGAGCAGCGTTATCGGGTTGAGCGGCAATTAGCCATTTGTGAAGGGTCAGATTGGTGTTGGTGGTTTGGTGACTATAACCCTGGTGATAGCGTCAGTGATTTCGATGTGCTTTACCGTCTGCATCTAAAACGACTTTATCAATTGATCGATGTAACACCACCCGCCGAATTAGAGACAGTGATTAGCAGTGGCGGTGGTGATGCTGAAGGCGGTGGCGCCATGCGACGTGGCGGCGCTGGCGAAGGTGAGTGACAGTAGTTCAGGTCAACAACGCCATGCGGGAGTTCTTCTGCACCCTACGTCCTTGCCTGAGTTTGCCAATATCGGTTGTTTGGGGCAGCATGCTTATCGTTTTGTTGATTTTCTTGCAAGCTGTGGTCAGCAGTTATGGCAAATGTTGCCTGTGGGGGCAACGCATAGTGATGGTTCCCCTTACCAACCACTTTCTGCCTATGCCGGTAATAGCCGTTTTATCGATCTCCATGCCTTAAAAGATCAAGGTTGGTTATCACAAATTGATGGTGATTTGTCGCATCAATCTCAACTTGATACGGCTTTTAACGTGTTTTATGCTTCTTTGTCTGGTGCCGATGAAGTGGCATTTCGGGCATTTATCGATCAGGAAAAGTACTGGTTACGTGATTTCGCTTTATTTTGTGTTATTCGCGATATGCAGGCAGGAACAAGCTGGCTTGATTGGCCAGAGTCGCTACGTGATCACGATGAATTTTACTTGAACGAGCTTGAATCTTCGCAGCAAAAGAAACTTGATGCTGTTTTTTTTCAGCAGTATATATTTTCCCAACAATGGAAAAAGCTAAAAGTTTACGCGAACCAGAAGAACATCCAACTGTTTGGTGACATGCCTATATTTGTTGCCCTTGATAGTGCTGAAGTCTGGGCGCAGCGGCAGTATTTTGATGTCGATGAATCGGGTTGTCCGCGTTTTGTCGCTGGTGTGCCGCCGGATTATTTTTCCGCAACCGGACAACGTTGGGGTAACCCTCATTATAACTGGGCAGTCATGCAAGAGCAGGGTTTTGATTGGTGGCTTAAACGTTGTCAGCATGATTTAAAGCGATTCGATTTGATACGCATTGATCATTTTCGCGGTTTTGAAGCCTATTGGAAAATACCGACTGAATGCGATACGGCTATTGATGGTTTTTGGGAAAAAGCCCCCGGACAAGCATTATTCACCGTACTATGCGAACACTTCCCTGATGCCCCCTTTGTTGCTGAAGACTTAGGTCTGATTACAGATGAAGTGATCGCATTAAGAAAGCAGTTTGGTTTACCTGGAATGGCTGTGTTGCAATTTGCTTTTGATGGACAAGATGATAATCCGCATTTGCCTGATAATTACGAGAATTTATCAGTCGCTTATACCGGCACTCATGATAATGATACCAGCCTTGGCTGGATTCAATCACTTGATGAGCATGGTAGACACAGACTTGCCGAGCATATTGATATCGAGTGTAAAGATTTGCCGTGGCCGATGATTCGAGCAGTATTAGAATCACGCGCTGCGATGGCAATCATTCCATTACAAGATATTTTAATGCTCGATAGCTCGCATCGCATGAACACACCAGGGACAACAGAAGGTAATTGGCAGTGGGGCTTTGAATGGTCACTATTGACGCAGACACTATGTGCTAAATTGCTGCATGCAACATGTCATAGCGGTCGCCTCTTAGTAGTAAAATAAGAGGGTAGTAAAATAAGAGGGTAGTAAAATAAGAGGCGACGAGAACTGCATCAAGTTAATATTGATGCAGTTCTAATCACAACAAATAGTTACACCCAACGCATGTAGCCGATCTCGAATTGGTGAGCAAATAATGGATGGTATGGGTATATGCGCAGCTTATAAAATTGCAATCCTGGTAGGTCAGGCGTTAGTTCAATTGAAAAGATGGTTTCGTCTGCTATTGTGCTGTCGGGGTGTAAGGTATGATGAGAGTGTGTCTGAAATATTTTTTGCTCATTTTCAGTGCCAATCACACACTCGACGATAACATCATTGTCTTTCAGGCCATTAAGGTTAGCTGCGACTCGAATAGTTAAGGTGTCTCCGGCGTTAATGCGCGTTGTCGGGGTGTCAAGACGGCGAATACTGACTTTATTCCAGCTAGTACTGACCATTTTTTTCCACTCGGCAAGTTGTTTGGCCGATTTATATTTATCACCCAGCAATTTATTTGAATGTTTTATGGCAGGGCCATAAAACTGGGTAGCATAATCTAACACCATACGCTGCGCATTGAACCGAGGCAGCGTTGTTTTCATCGATTCTTTGGATTTTTTGATCCAGGCGTTAGAGTAACCATGGCCACCTCGACGATAGTAGAGAGGTACGATTTCGTGTTCAATCAAATCCAATAGCTCGTTAGCTTCCATGGTGTCACGATATTCGTGATCGAATTCAGCGCCATGAGGCGTGATAGACCAACCATTGGTGCCGTTGTAGCCTTCACCCCACCAGCCATCGGGTACGCTACAGTTGATAACGCCATTAAGGCCGGCTTTTTCGCCCGAGGTGCCGCTGGCCTCCATCGGGTATTCCGGTGTGTTTAGCCAGACATCCACTCCGGTGACCAGGCGTCGACCTAAGGCTAAATCATAATTCTCTATTAGCAATAATTTGCCCTGGAAGCGTGGCTCTTTTGACATCTGGTGTATTTGGCGTATCAGTGCCTGGCCAGGTAAATCATTGGGATGGGCTTTACCCGCAAATAAGAACAGAATAGGACGCTCGGAATCGTTGACAATCCGCGCCAACCGATCAGGGTCTTTTAATAACAGGTTTGCGCGTTTATACGTAGCAAAGCGACGGGCAAAGCCAAAGGTGAGAATATCACCATGTTTATCTTCCAGTATTGACATAACGCGCTGAATGGTTGATTCGCTTTCTCCATTGCGTCTGCTCTGTTTTTCATAGCGTCTTCCGACTGCGTCAAACAGTTCGGCTTTCAGTAAGCGTCGTACATTCCAGTAACTGTGATCGGGTATCTCGTCGATAACATTCCAGAACTCAGGGTCAGTCACTTGATTGCGCCAATCTCCGCCAAAACGCATATCAAACAGGTTGATCCATTCGCTAGCGAGAAAGGTATAGATGTGAACACCGTTGGTGACATAACTAATGGGGTTTTCAGTAGGCGGGATCTGTGGCCAGACATAGCCTTGCATTTCCGATGCAACACCACCATGAATACGACTGACACCGTTGTGAAAACGCGAGCCGCGTAGTGCCAGAGCAGTTTGGTTGAAGCCGCCTTGGCTGCTTGGGCTAGAGCCCAGGTTTATAAACTCTGCTTTGTCGACCTTTAGCGATTCAATATATTGACCAAGATGAGAATTAATCAAGTCTTCGCTAAAAACATCATGGCCAGCAGGGACGGGGGTATGGGTGGTAAAAACGGTAGCGGCAGCGACGAGTTCGAGTGCTGTATTGAAGTTGCAGCCCTGTTCAACATATTCTCGGCAGCGTTCAATAATTTGAAATGCGGCGTGTCCTTCATTGATGTGCCATACCGTTGGTGCTAGACCAAGCGCACGTATGGCTTTGACACCGCCAATACCTAAAACAATTTCTTGCTGAATACGTGTACTGATATCACCGCCATAAAGTCGACAGGTGATTTGGCGATCATCAATGCTATTTTGCGATAGATCAGTATCGAGCAGGTAGAGAGTAATTAAGCCTGCACGTACTTGCCAAACCTTTACTTCGACATCACGGCCAGCAATGTCAACGGTAATACTCAGTTCTTTACTGCTATTTGATATAAGAGCAGGCGTTACTGGCAGGTCTTCAAAGTTTGTCCGCACATTGTGCGCGATCTGATTACCATGGTTGTCGATAGTTTGGCTAAAGTAGCCTTGACGATAAAGCAAGCCGACAGCGACAAAGGGCATACCCAGGTCACTTGCTGCTTTACAATGATCGCCAGCGAGAATGCCAAGGCCACCAGAGTAGATAGGCAGGCTCTCATGAAAGCCAAATTCGGCGCAAAAATAGGCGACCAGATCTTTATTGGGTGTAATGTTGGCTTTAATATCCGGCTCGTTACGTGGCGCCTTAAAGTACGAATCAAACACAGACAAGACACGATGGTAGTCTTCAATAAAGACACGATCTTGGCTCGCTTCATCTAATCGTTGTTGTGCTACTCGGCGTAAAAAAGTTTTAGGGTTATGGCCGCATTGTCGCCAAAGGTTATTGTCGAGCCTGAAAAACAGGCGTCTTACCCCACGGTCCCAGCTATAGAGAAGGTCATTTGCTAGCTCTTCCAGTCGCGCGATATTTTGCGGGATGATAGGTTGGACTTCTAAGGAAAAGCGCGTTAATTCAGTCATGCTTGTTATCTCTTTGCGTTGTTATTATTAAAAGCGGGTAGTATACGCTCGCCATTGGCACACATTTCAATCAGTTATGCTGCTCTTAGAGCGAAGCCAATGCTCCGACAAGGTATTATCGGCAGCTATTTAGAAATGTTATAAGAAAATGCTTGTCTGGAGGAAATTGGCCAGTCAAGCTAGTGCAGTGTCTCATACTGAATGCAGAGAGAGAAAGCCAGTAAACAGACAAGGATCAGGCGCGGCCCGCCGGAAAGGGTGGTTCCCTTTTCAAGGACTGCGCCCCGCAGGAAGTGCCCTTGGGGTGCAACGCAGTCATTGTCTGTTTACTGGCCTCCCTTCGGGCGTAACGAGAAAGGCATCTGCGGCGTTGCGTTCTCTTGAGATAGCACCACTATCCCTACGAGAACGCGCCTTGCATCTG